>CAYNDN010000010.1:0-13071 GCA_964395075.1 uncultured Lentimicrobiaceae bacterium
GGGCAACCCATCATAGATCCGGTTTATGATTTGTTTGCCTCACCATGAAATGGCTCAAAAGAGATGTTCCGGTTTTGCTGGAACGCGATTTCAACATTCCTGAACTCACGCAGCTTCAAACGGAACTCAACCAATTGCAAAGCATCAAAAGTGCTGCACTTCAAACCAAAACAACCCATGTTTCTTAAAGAACAAACCAGACAGGTACAATCAGAACTGGCCAATTATTGCAGGACAGGCAATCCGGTAGAAATAGCGGGAGCTGACACCAGCAGGCTAAGCCATTACCGGAGATTGGTTTACAACATCTTTGACGATAGCCTGCAATCAGCCTACCCATTAACACTTCAAACGCTTAGCGATGAAGAATGGAATGGCCTGGTGCATGAATTTGTCGTCAATCATCCAAGCCAATCGCCCCAGGTGTGGTGGATGCCCCGTGATTTTTTTAAATATATTACAGATCATCGGCATGCAATCATCAATAAATATCCATACCTGCCAAACCTGATGGAAATGGAATGGCTTGAAGTGGAACTGTTTATGATGGAGGATATTAAAACTGAATGCTATCCGGGCAATCTTTCATCTGATGATAAACTGATGATAAACCCCGAACACAGACTGGTCAGGTTTGATTACCCCGTGCATTTGAAAAATACCGCTCAAATCCACCGGGAGGATGAAGGAAATTATTTCCTGGTTATGCACCGCGAACCTGCTTCAGGGAAAATAATATTCACTGATGTTTCGGTATTTTTTGCAAGAATGATAGAAATCCTGAACGAAAGCACACTTTCAAGTACTGAATTAATATCTGCTACATGTAATGATTTCAATTTGAATTTATCTGATAAAATATACGATGAGGCAAGAAAATATCTTGACAATGCGTATCAAAGTAAACTAATATTAGGATTCAGTAATTAAATTTTATAGATATGAAACACACTAAATTTTTTCAGTTATTAGCCTTAATCATTGGCTTATCCCTTGCTATACAATCATGTAGCAAAGACGATGAAAATGATGATCCGGCACCGGTTACCGAGTTTATTGCCGACGACAATTCGTTTGCAAACTTTATGAGTTGGTCGCTGGATGCCACCAATCAGGGATCTGATCCGGCATTGGGCATGGCACATGCAGGAAACGACAGTACAGTTATCCGGAAAGTTTATTTTAAGGATGGTCAGGCTCGTGTCGATGGTGAGTACCCTGTGGGAACAATTATAGTTAAACATTCGCAAAACCCTGACGAATCCGTAAATGAATTTACTGCAATGGTAAAAAGAGGGAATAATTTTGCCCCGGATGGAGGCGATTGGGAATGGTTTATGCTCGGCCCGGACGGAACTATTGCTTCTGATGGAGACGGAAACCCGATGCGTGGTGCAGACCTTATGGGAGGTATGTGCATTGCCTGCCATAACCAGGCCAGCAATACTGATTATGTATTCTCAAAATAAACGGTAAATTGATGTAAATTGAATTCTTTGCACATGTTATAGCATTAAATTTTTTTATACTTGAAAGAAGGTTAGCGAGGCTAGCCTCTACAGCCCTGCATAAGTACATGGGGTAAATGTGTTAATCATTTATACCCCATTGCTTTCAGGGCGTTTTTTTTCGTTTATTCACCAATGTGTAAAGTTAACATGCTACCAGCGTAGGTGTCGGCAATGTCTGTGATTTAAAACGTTACCTACAGACTCTTGCCAACAAAACTTACTGGTGCCCGCTCGATTTATGTATTGGCAATTTCAGAGAAATGATTTTGGCGTGAATAAGACTAATTTCTCATAGAATTTACCCCGACCTGTATCGTGAAAAAGCAACGTTGATTTTATGTATTAATCGTAACCGGCTTAACTCCTTCTGGGCTGATTGTTTAACTTTGCCGGGATTAAATATTTAAACAATAAAAGAGGTAATTTGTGGACATTTTATATTACAATGATCTTAAGTGGTCGAAGGTAAAACAGCAATTTCAAAAAACCATTGGTTTTTTACAAAAGGATGATTTTAAGTCGGCTGAGATAAAAAAACTTAGCAATACCGCCTACTACAGAGCTAAGCTCGACTATGAAAACCGCCTTTTATTCAAGTTTGCGAAGTATAAAGATCAGATGCATATTCTTTTACTTGAAGTAATCTATAATCATGAATACGATAAATCAAGATTTCTCAGGGGCGCGAAAATTGATGAAAATAAACTATTGCCTATTGAAAAAAAGGAAGAAATTATTACACAAGATGCCGACGTTTTATCGTATGTAAACACAGGCACGAGGCAATTTCATCTGTTGGATAAAGTGCTCTCGTTCGACGATACCCAGGATGAACTGTTCAACATCAAACCGCCTGTAATAATCATTGGTTCGGCGGGTAGCGGAAAAACTGTTTTAACGCTTGAGAAACTTAAATTACTCAGAGGGAATATTTTATATGTTACTTTATCGCCTTTCCTTGCAGAAAATTCCTTCAGGTTGTATTACTCGAATAATTACGACAACGACAAACAGGATATTGAATTTCTTTCGTTTGGCGAATTCTTAAACACACTACATTTTGTTCCAGGCCGCGAACTGGATTATAAGACTTTTGAGGCTTGGTTGCAACCGCGGAAACATACCTTTGGAATTAAAGACATATACAGACTATTCGAAGAGTTCAGGGGGGTGATCACCGGTGTGGACGTAACAAAACCCTATTTGGACAGGCAGGAATATTTGGAACTTGGAATAAAGCAGTCCATTTATCTTGACAATGAACGGGAAAAAGTATATGAAGTATTTGAGCGTTATCTTCAGTTTCTTAAGGAATCAAATTATTTTGATATAAATATGATTTCTTTTAACTGGCTACAATACACAAGACACCACTACGACTTTATTGTTATAGATGAAGTGCAGGACCTGACCAATATACAGTTATACCTTATTCTACAGACGCTGAAATCGCCAGGTAATTTCATGCTCTGTGGTGACTCAAACCAGATCGTCCATCCCAATTTCTTTTCATGGGCACATATTAAAAGCATGTTTTATAAACATGGGAATTCCGAAAGCGATGTCAGGATTTTACGTACAAATTTTAGAAACTCTCCTGAAATAACCGCCATTGGCAACACCCTGCTGAAAATTAAAAATGCAAGATTCGGTTCAATTGACAAGGAAAGTACCTACCTGATAGATTCGGTTTCGGAAAATGGGGGAGAGGTGTTATTTTACAAAGACACCCCATCGATAAGAAAGCAACTGAACAACAAAACCGGAAGATCAACAAATTATGCAGTCCTGGTAATGAAAACCGAAGACAAAACAGATGCCAGGAAGATATTTAAAACCCCACTGGTGTTTTCGATTTACGAGGCCAAAGGGCTTGAATATGAAAATATTATTCTCGTGAATTTTGTCAGTAACAACAGTGATGAATTCAGGGAAATATGTTCATCCTTATCCCTGGAAAAAATCAGCGATGGCGAATACAGTTATTCCAGGGGTAAAGATAAAAAGGATAAGTCGCTGGACGCTTATAAGTTTTACATCAATTCGCTGTATGTTGCTGTAACCCGTGCAATACGCCGGTTGTACGTGCTTGAAAAATCAGATAAGCACAACATTCTCAGCTTGCTCAATTTAGTGGAAACCAAAAAGGAATTGAATGTCAAGGAAGATATTTCCTCGCTTGAAGATTGGGCAAAAGAGGCCGGCAAGCTTGAAAAACAGGGTAAGCAGGAGCAGGCAGAAGATATCAGGAAAACAATGCTGAAAGTTGAAAAACCTGACTGGGAACCAATAACCCCTGATAACCTCGGCGATTTGAAAAAGAAAGCACTTAATCCTGATCATTTCAATAAGAAAGCAAAGGATAAATTATTTGCGTATAGTTTGTTATACAACGATTTGGATAGTATAGAAAAATTATCAGTCTTAAAATACCGTAAAGCTGATAATTATGAAAAAGAAAGGATGTCGGTATTTCGTAAGTATTATCAGCATTATCAAAGCGATAATGTTGCCGTGGTAGAGAAAAACATTAGAAAATACGGTGCAAATTATCGCGATCAGTTCAATATGACACCAATGCTTTCTGCTGCAAGCAACGGAAGTATCAAAATATTGAACATGCTGAAAGGTTACAATGCCAATCCCGATGTAATGGATAACAATGGGAAAAGCCCCATCCAGATTGCCCTGCTACAATCCTGGTTTTTTGTTCATTATAAATCAAAGCTTGATAAGTTGTATGAAATCTTGTTAACGGATAATATTAAAATAAAAGTTGACAACAGACTGATCAAAATTGATAATCATAAGATCGAATATTTTCTGTTCCATTTCTTTGTTTCGTTGCAGAGCATTTTGGTTAAGGAGAAAAAGAATCGGTGGGAACCCGATGGCGTAGCGGCCTCCAATATAGAAAATGCAGCATCAGAATATCCTGAAAATGTATTGCCCGACTACAGAAAGAAACGCAGCTATATCTCTGCCAACCTGGCTAAAAACGAAATTGACAGCAGCAATCCCTGGAACAGGAAACTTTTTATACGCATTGAAAGGGGTTTTTATGTATTGAATCCCGACCTGGAAATTTTTATTGAAAACCAATGGAGGAATGTTTATGACATTATGCGGATTGAAAAAATAAAGAAATTATCTGAAAAGGAAAAAGGAGATATTTACGTAAGAAAATTATATGCAGCATGGGATGAAATTATAGAAACAAGCCCGGAATATGCCGAACAATTGCGTTACAATATTCCATATATTGATGCTCAGCTTAAACTAAGGGAATCTTCCACAAAGAGAAGCATTGATGAGATAAAGAAAACAGCAAAAGCAAAGCATGAGAAGGCACAAAAACTGAAAAAAATAAAAAAGGAAAATGAACGGAAAGAACGGGAAAGAATAAAAAAAGAAGCAAAACGACGTAAGGAAGAAAACAACGCCAAAGGAGATGAAACCCAATATAAATTCCCTTTTTGACATATTATGCCAGATATCAGTTTAAGTTTTTAATAATAAGTTTGGTTCAACAACCAATTTTGCAACTGATATTTTAATGGAATAATGCATTCTGTATATTAATTAGTTGGTAGCTTGCCTTGCTGCGAAGTGTGTGAGCAATACCCAGTAGCAGCAATAGTTTTTAAAAAAAAGGTTCTACTGCCAATTTAATGGGGCTTATAATTTGAATATATTAACAATACAAAATAATTTTGATTGAAAAGATTGAAACCTGATATTGAACAAGATTGATTTTCAATTATTAACAAATCAATCTTATCAATCCCTTCTATCTCATTCAATCTTTTTTATCAAAATCAATTTGTTAAAATGATCATATCCACTAAAATTGCAGTAGTTCTAAAAAAAATGGGTAGTTTTATTCTATACCGCAGGTATGAAAAAAATGCACCTGCAATGTGTGTGGCTTTTAAACCACATCGCACTGAGGTGCATTTGATTACTGAGAACTAAACCTAACTTGGACAAGCCAAAACCAAACAGGTTTCAACAATCGAAAAACTTGTACCCTGTTTTGGTTTGTCCAAGTTGTAAAGCAAAATTTTAATTGAGTAATATTAAATTTTCGTTCCTGCTTTTATTATCACATCTAATTGAATTTAAAGCATTAAAAATTTTGTAAGTTTCTAACTACATTCCCATCCGGGTTAACGGATGATTAATTTCTTTGTTTCGATAATTGTGTTACCGGTTATTTTTACGAAATAGATGCCGTTAATGAGATGGTTAACGTCAACTATGGAATTACCATTGAAATCATTCGAAAACAACTGCACGCCCTCGCTATTAAAGACTTCCACCCGGTAATTATCTCTTTTATTTCCTGTAACATTCAGGTGAATTTGCTCGATTGCCGGATTGGGATATAAAATGAAATGTTCATTTTCTTTCGCGGTTATGGTTTCAGTAATTCCGGTTACCGACTTTACAACAGCCAGGGAATTTTGGTAAAATTTCCCATCAGCCTTACCGTAATCAGGGTCAAATGTTGTTTCAATATATTTTAGTTTCCCTGATTCCTGATCGTAAAAAGCGAAATGGATTTCATCGCCTTCATAAAAGCCCTCCTTCACCGGGGTAGCCGGATCATCACCCTGCAGGGTCATTGTAAAGGATTGTTCGGAATCCTTTGGTGCAACAAACCCGAAAATCCTGCCCTCATCATCAAAAGCCCCCAAAGACATTCCAATAAATGATTCATCGATTTCACCTGTATAACCAATAACCTGGGTGTAGGGTGAAAATTCGATATCGCCCAACGGAGTAACTATCAGGTTTTCCTGCTGCAGATTTTGACCAGTACTTTTAAAATTACAATCAGGAAACTGAATCGTAACCGGTGCTGCTGTTTTAATTTTATAAGCTTTTCCGGGAACGATTGTTGTGAGTGTGTAGATGCCAAGCTCAGGCCAGTAAACTTGGCTCCCAATCAGATCCTGAACAATTACCACCTCATTACTTATGCTTTCAAAAAGCTGGGCAGCATCCACATCGCAATAGCTCAAAACCGGAAAATAATGCCAGCCCGCCTGCAAGGTAATTTCATTACCCGGCAGGTTGTCTCCGCAGATTTCAAAATTGGCTTCCTGGCTGAACTTCACCGCATACCCTGACATATTATCAAAGTCACCGATGGTATTGACGCCTTGTTGTGGCCAGTAAAATCCGTTCAGGTCCTGCACGAAAGTAAGTGAGGCCTGGATTGGCGCAAAAAGCGTTTCAAGGGCGGTGTTTTCAGGAACCACATAGCTTGATAAACTATTCCACCCGGAAGCAAAAATGTACTGCTGGCAATTGTTTGTGAGGCTTGCCGGATTGGAATATGCTGATTCGCAGTCATTGCTCCAGACCGAAGTAACGGCATATGTGCTGGTGCCCGGTGGCAGGTGGATGTCAGTAAAAGTGATGGTATCGACGATATTGAAATTGATTTTTTCATCATCACGATATACGTTGTATCCAAGCAGCATTCGTGGTTCATAAAGGCTGCGTTCAGGCGGGTTGTTAGTAATGCCAAACTTTCCTTTAAATGATCCTCTTTTTATATATTCAATTACAGTAAGTTGCGAAGGCTTAACATCAATGGGTTCTACAAATCCCCGCACGCTCCAGTTATAATCCAGGTTTGCATTTACTTCAAGCAGGGTTTGCCAGTTGCTTCCGGGCAGATGAATCATGTTTCCCTTACCGTCAGTGGCAGGCCCACCATCAACACTTGCAGGGTAGCCTTCAACAGTATTATTTCTAATGCCGAACCATAACTCCTGTGTAGCATCGATAGGTACCGGAGTGAGCAGGAATATCTCGTTCCATTCACCGATAACCGGATCAATTACAGGTTGATCCACAACAAGATCACCGGGGTCGTTGGCATTACCACCGGACCAAACCCTCACACTATAGCTACAACTGGGTTCATAGGGCACAAACCAGATTCGGGTGAGGAATTTGCCGTCATGCATTGACAGGTCTTCTGTATCAAAGCGCTGGGCAACGTCAAAATCTACTGTGCCCCCGCTACCAACGGCATTGTTGCCAAACTCACGATCCCAGTGTATCCAGGTTCCGTTATTTCCGATGGTTGGTACATTCCAGTTCAACACGCCGTAATTGTTGGTGTCGATTTCTGCAGTAAGGCTTTTGGGAGGTTCGCAGGTAATATTTCCCATGATGACCGTTTCGGTGATACTGGTTTGCATATCTACAGATGACAAAGCCCTGTTGTACGCAAAATGCGTTACGGAATAAGGATAAATTCCGGGATCGAGTTCAAACACCGTAATGCCATCACCGGAAGTTGTTTGTGCAATGCCATCGCAAAAAACAGTAGCATTTTCAACCGGTTGGTCGTTTTCATTTTTAACAACAAACTCAAGCTGATAACCAGGATCGAGCACGACATCTACATTTACCTGTGCATCAATTACCGAAAACATTCCGTAAAACGTTTTGTATCCATCTTTGAATGCTGTGAAATCATACGTGCCCGGAGGCAGTGTTGTATTGACGACTCCATTAAGGGTTTGCAGGGATTTAATAATTTCCCCTGCGTATAAAACTTCGATCTGGACACCATTTAACATTTGACCGGAAGTGTTTTCCACCTGGAAAGAAACTGTATAGTTCTGAAAGCCTACTGGATTGTTAAAAGTTATAGTGACGATTTCTGACTGTCCTGTGGAATATACCGCCTGCACACCGGCCACATAATCGCCGGCTTCCAGGCCGATGAACATAAACTCGGATTCTTCCACACTGGTAGCAACCGGGTTTTCCAGATCATCGAGATAAATACTGAAACCCTCATTTGATCTGTTATCCGTAAAATTATAGTTCATGTCTTCGAAAGTTACACGGGGCAGGTCAGCGCCATCCCTAACCGAAGGAATGGTTCCGTTGAAGTTCTCTCCGTCTTGGCGCTTAGTTTTTGACACATACTTCAGGTCTTCCACGTTGATCTTCATTTCGCCCACACTGATCTTATCGATACACCAGGCGCCTTCCAAACCGTATAAGGGGCTGTATGCATTCCAGGCAATACGGATATTCTGCCCGGCCCAGGGTTGCAGATCCACAAAAACCGGATAATCATAATCGTTGCGTCCGTTTGGCAGGTCGCTGGCATTCCATGCCTCAATCCATGTTTCGCCTCCATCGGGTGATATTTTAACAAAATAGTCGCTGTAGGAAGAGCCATTCAGGCCGAAATACCAGAACTCGAGATCTCCGGCAGGAGCTTCAAATTCATGGCTTATCAGCCACTCATCCTGCGGGTCGGTGCTCCAGTGCACAAATGCCTGGTAATCGCCATCGATGGGAGTTGCTGTAGTATTAAGAAAATATACCGGGCCGTATTTCTGCCAGGTAAACTTCCAGTCGTAACCAGGTTCTTCAACCTGGCCGTGGTTGGTAACAATTGTATCCCAGCCCACCGGCGGGTATTCAGCTTCGAAGCTCTGTGTCCAGGGTTCACCCTGTGGTTTGGCTATCCAATCAAAAAATGCCTGCCCTGGCAGTAAGCCATCGGTTACCACGCTCAGGCTGTGCGGAGTCCAGATCAGATCGTTCATCGGGATATTGAGGATTGTGTCGGACACAGGGGTAAAAGTAAATTCCTGTACTTCATAATCCTGTTTGTAAATATGAACATGGTATTCATATTCATAGAGGTCTTGCTGTATCTGGCCAAAGATATTGGTGGTAAGGTTCAGGTCGGTTTGATAGCCTGCTACTGAAATTTCAGCATCAACAACCGGATTCTGTTCCGGTGAGTCTTCATAAAGATTAAATGTTACGGAATGCTTATCAGGTGTGGGCTCTGCCGAAAGGTTCAAAACAAAAGGCGTGTAGTAAGTGTACGGATTTGCTGCTGCCGGACTGGAAACAATCAATTTATATTCACCGGCAGGAAAAACAACATTTTCAAATTCTCCGCCATAAGCAGTTTCAACCCAGAGATAGAGCGGTGCAGGATTGTTTTCATCCGGGCAACGATCTAAGATATAGAGTGCCGGGCCAAAATATGGTCCCGAAATACTGCCTGATAAATATGACTCGTCTTCGATTGTAAAACGGAAATCCATATCGTAGCCACCCAAAAGGCCGGCCCAGGGCCAAACCATGAAATTATTATAATCGTTGCCGGCAAATTCGGTGGTGTTTTCGTAATCGACCACCGGCAGTTCAAGGTAGATGGGATCCTCGCAGGTAGAGCCCGGAGGCCGTGGAATACCGATTCCCTCTAAATTTACATACTTCGTATGGCTTGTGCTGTCGGTGTATTCGATCACAACATTGCCTTCTTTCGGCCCTTCCGAAAAGGCATTAAACCAAACGGTGAGTGGTATGTTCTCGTTCCAGTACAGATTGGTGTTCAACAGTGTGTGGTCGAAATCCAGGATAAAATCATCGGTGTTATCGAGATAAATATCATTAACTCTTAGAAAGTCGTGCCCAACGTTTCGCACATCTATTTCCAGAGGTACCTCCGAAGGATATTGTACCCAGTACTCACCAAAATCATGGCTTTCGGGGGCAACATTCAATATGGGAGGCGGGATAATTTCGATGGTGATATCATCCAGATGTGCACCGTGACTTACATTTATGACATCCAGTTTAACAGCTATGTAGCGGTCATCACCCTGATAATCTTCAAACGAATACATAAAATATTCCCAGGTAAAATGCTCAGGTGTACTATACGACGCCAGCTCTGTAAATGTACCGGTTGGCGATGTCATAGTACCGACCTTTATGCCTGAGTTTGGACCTGTACGCAATTTGAAAAGAACCCTGAAATCCTTCAGGTCAACACTTTCGTCGATCATTGGTGAGATCAAAATAAGATTGGCATTCGGATCATCAGATGCATACAATTCAACATTATTTGGAGGAGACACCGGAGGGATACCCAAACTTTCAACCGTTTGAACCCTCGACCAGTAGGCTGAGCTTTGCTCTATTTTGCTCCAGCCGCCCGGCAGTGCCGGCACTTCTGCCAGATCGAAATTTTCGAAATAATATGATTTGATGGTTGATACCGCAATAGTGGTGAAATTTGTTTCCGCAGAAATACCCGGTGCTCCCTGCGAAATGGCCTTTAGTGTCATGGTTTGTTGTTCGCCCATTTCCACAACATCCGGAACATAAACTGTTACAAATACCGTATCTTTTTGTCCGGCATCAATAGAAATACTCTGGTGCGACAATTCATAATTCCATCCAGCATTGAGCATTTCAAGGTTATAAGAATCATTTTCGGCACCCGTATTTACAATCTCAAATTCATAGGTATATGAATCGTTTTCATTCACATATTTATCGCCGGAAAGGTTTTTAACTGTGAGGGCATAGGGTACGGGTTCATACACTTTAAAATTATCGATGAGCCACCAGAACTCCGTTTCAGCCAGGTCATCATACAGCAGGCCGATATAAACTTCCTCTTCACCGGCAGCCAGTTCTGATAAGTAATATTCAAAATACGGAAAGTCAGAAGAACCTACCGCTTCTCCCTGAAAATGCGCAACGGTTGTCCAATCCTCTCCATCCGTACTTACAAGAATTTCGGCAAAGCCCACCCCAAAAATATCATAATAATAATGATTTAAGCCAAGCGTAACCGATTGGAGCTGGCTGCAGTTGAATGCCGGGGAAACAAGCATGGCGTGTGTGCGTTCGCCATAGTTACTCATGATCTGTGCCTGTTCTTCGCTAAATCTCCAATAGCCTTCAGCATCGCCCATCGGGATGTTGTTCCAACCCTGGGGAAGGGTATCATCAGCATAATCCTGCTCGTAAGGAAATTCACTAATGGTTATGTGCTCACCAAGAATTACAGTTTCGGTGATGCTGGCATTTTCCACGGTAACAAAACCATATTTATCCAGGTATCCCCCGGCTTCAACAATGTATGGATATAATCCGGCGGGAATGCCCTCAAACAGGTAATTGCCCTGTGGATTTTCAACACCATCGAGAGAGATGACTGCATCAGCAACAGGGTTACCCAAATTATCCAGCACATCAAAACCAACGTTGTAAACCGGCTCGAAAACCGTAAGGCTTTCTACTTCCCAAAGTGCTTCATAGTTGGCATCGGTATCCGGGAAATCTGCTTCAAGGGCGATCATTACATTTTTTCCGGCAGCAGTTTCATTCAGGTTGAATTCCATGTATTCAAAATCATCGCCGTTGCCAATTGAACTTGTGAATTCGGTGATGGTTTGCCAGTTGAGCCCGTCTTCGGAAATCAGGATAGAAATCATGCCTCCGGCTGGTTCTGTAAGGAAACGATGGTTTATACCAATGGTAACCTGCCCGAGCTCAGTTGCATTTAGTAACGGGGTTATCAGGCTTGCAAGCACAGTTGGCCTGCCGATGTTGTGAATATAAGTATGGGAGAAAGGTGCAGTGGCAAACTCCCAGCTATAGTTGCCAGTGATGTTCAAATTGCGCCATCCATCGGGAAGTGTTCCGGAATCGAATCCTTCGGTAAATGGAAAGTTTTCGATGATTAATTCTTCGGTCAGGATTACGGTTTCTTCTACGGGATTGTCCACAACGGTAACTATACCCGAGGCAGGATAATAGTTTTCCAGATCAACTGTATAGTTGAAAGTTCCTTCCGGCACTTCAAATGTATAATCACCCGGGTCGTTGGTTTCGCCGTCCAGGGTTATGGTAGCATTTTGCAGTGGGTCACCGATTTCATCTTCCACATTAAATGTGACTTCAAAAAACAGTTGAGTAGAGATAAACTCCCAAACCGGGCCTTCAGTAGAGTTGTTCTGGTCGTCGTGCGCAACGATTTTCCAGAAATACTCGGTATAATAATCCAGTACTCCGGGATCATAGCTTTTTTCAGTGATGCCATTTGCCACAAGTGGCGGATTGGTTGTGGTGCCAAAATAAACATCATAGGTCAGCGGATCGCCATCGGGGTCGGAGCACTCCCATTGAAGCTGTGTGTCGAGCGGCTGGCCTGTAGCTCCGTTTTGCGGATCAGGATTGGACGGTGTAGCGGGTGGTTCATTTACCGCCTGAGAACTTTGAATACAGCGAACACTGGTTCCGATGGATTTGGAGTAATCGTTCCGCATATTGGTTGTCAGTGCATAATGCATGGCGCGCATAATGGCATCCGAGGCATCAATTTGTGTGGATGTCCAGAACCATGCCATTTGCCCAATAGAATTGAAACTTGTTCCTGCGGAATAGCCTCCTGCCAGGGCAGTAAACCCAGAACTATTCGTAGCACCGGCATTGGGTGCCTGCCAATTGGATGTGCCCATTTGTTTCATGTTTCCTCCAACATCCGATCCGCGAAAACTCCAGTTATCCCATTCGGGATCACCTACGGGAAAATCACTGTCAGCATTACCTTCAAGTTCTTTCCATTCATTATCGGTGGCAAGCCGCCAGCCATCAGGACAAATGCCTTTGCTGCCCTGTTGGGTCGAATACTGCATCATCTCATCCCACTGGTACAAACCTCCGTAGGTATTGCAGTTGGCGGGATCATTGTCATAGCAAT
>CAYNDN010000010.1:13081-16442 GCA_964395075.1 uncultured Lentimicrobiaceae bacterium
TATTTTTCAATGATGCCATTATCTGTCATTGTTTGCGGCATATCGATCCGCTCCCCAACATTCATATTTTCAGCCATCCAGCATTTATCGCCAATAAACACTGTATTGTAGGCGCGACCATCGCGCGGGTCAATAAAAGCATTGCCACATTGAAAAATACCACCCTGGTTTTCTGTTGTAAAACTCCATACTGGTCCTTCGGTTGAATTGCCTTGTGCATCCTTTGCAACAACTTTCCAGTAATAGGTTGTTAAATATTGTAATTGTCCGGGATTAAATATAAATCCTGAAAAGTTTTCAGCTACCAGGGGCGGAGTACTTTCTGTTCCAAAATAAACATCAAACAGCAGTGGGTCGTTTTCCGGGTCGGAACATTCCCATATTAAATCAACACCTATCATTTGTTCGGTGGCACCATTATTAGGCGTGGGATTTTCAGGTACGTCAGGAGGGAAATTTTCGGCACCTTCGCCTTCTATACATCTTACCGACTGGCCATAATAATCATAATTGTAAAATCTGCGGATGCCGGTAAAATCATCACCCAACGAACGAAAGATGGCCCGGGTATCATCATATTTTGTAGAAGTCCAGAAATAACCAAAGTCGCCCATTTGCAGGGAGGTCATGTTGGCAAAAATATATCCGCCGAGCAGCGCTTCAAAACCGCTCTCACCGCCGGCTTTAAGTTTTGTGCCGCCATCGGTTCCGCGCCAAAACCACGCGCTGCAATTTATGGTGGGATCGATTGTGAGCTCCAGCGTACACCATTCGTCATCGGTGGGCAAGTGCCAGCCATCGGGGCAAAGGCCCTGTATTCCTTCAGTGGTGGTATATTGCATTGCTTCATCCCATTGATAAAGGGCGCCATAAGTATCGCAATTGGCCGGATCATTATCATAGCAATATTTTTCACCAATACCATCATTGGCCATATCATCCCCCAAAGGTATTTGGCTGCCAAAATTCAGGTTTTCGGCCATCCAACATTGTTCGCCGATTTCTACCGTATTGTATTCCTGTCCGTCTCGCGGGTCGGTTAAAACATCGCCGCATTCAAAGGTTTTGCTTTCACGTTCAACTTTGCCTGATTTTTTGATGTCTAATTCATTTTTCTTTTTCACAGATTCGGCATCAATTCCGTTGAGGATAACCTGCTGTGCCTGAGTTTGTGTGGTGATGAAAAGCAGGATAAAGGCAGTGATTTTAAGTATATTGGCTTTTGGTTTCATGATCTGTAATTGAATTTTGGGTGTGTTTGAAAAAGTGTAACGAGAGTGAAAAATCTGAAAATTCTTTAGAACGAAGTTTCTGGTTAAAGTCAAAGGAGTTAAAAAATTGAACTGTCCGCACGAACTGGTGCGAACAGTTCAATATGAAGAAAAAATTCACTATTTACCTGATGATGAATTTTTCGGTGTGAAGAACTGAATTATTGCTGATCAGCCTTACTAAATAAACGCCGGGCGAAAGTGAAGATACGTCTATTTTGGTTTTATCAGCTTTGATATCCGTCATGATAACCTGCTGACCCGTATGGTTCATAATTTCGATGTGCCCGTTGGTGAGGTTTTGGAGTGTAACATGGATTGTTTCGCTGGCAGGATTCGGATAGAGCGACAAAGAAACAGCGTTGTTTTCTCCGATGGCCAAAGCTTCAAGTTTAAACGAAGCTATGGCTGATAAACCGTTTTCGGCGAAATAGCCTGTTTGCGGCATTGCGTTGTTCCATTCGGGTTCGATCCGGGTGGTTTCACCTGATTCAGGATCAATTACTTTCAGGATCATCTGTTCCCCTTCGGAAAGTCCGTCCAGCGCATCAGTTGTGGGGTCGTTACCATAAACCACCATTCCGAGATTTTCACCGGGATTCAGGTACTGAGATTTCCCCACACATTCCTCCTGGCTATTGTAGGCTCCGATCCATGCACCTTCTGTCAGGTTATTTGCCAATGCTTCAGCAGCGATGGATACCAGGTGAACCACACCCGTATTGGTGATTTCGCTGTTGGTAGCTGAATGCGGATGGGTGGTTTGTTTTCCATGGCCGGCATCGTCGATTCCTTCAAATGAAACCGTTCCGGGAGCGGTCAGGCTTACAATATAAGCAACGCCCGGCTGCAATGTTTCCAGTGAATAAATCCCACCATCAGGCCAGTAAATAATTCCGTTCGCAAGATCAAAAGCATACTGCAGGCTTTCGCCAACCTGGTTGAAGACGGCTTCAGCATCCACCGGTGCATCTGATAAAACAGGCAGATAAGATACGCCTGATGGAAGTTCAACGGTGCGGTTTTCAACCATTTCACCCGGAACAATCAGCATGTCCTCCGAAAGCATTTTAATTTTATAGCCCTCCCAGGGATTCCAGTCGCCTATGGTGTTCACATTGTAACCCGGCCAGAAAATACCGGAGCTGCCAACCATAATCACCATGTTCTGGGCTTGCACCTGACTGTCGAATACAGCCATCAGGTCGGGATTTTCAATGTTCTGATAAGATGAAATCAGCGACCAGCCTTCAAGCAGTGCAATGTGCTGGCCATCTTCCTCGAGTACCACGGTTTTTTCCACATCCTGATCCACAACCTCCACTTGTCCTTCGTTGGTAATGTAACCTGCAAGTTCCACCGTGTAGTCATAGGTTCCCGGTTCGATTTCCCCGAACAAATAATCCCCGGCGGTATTGGTGTTTCCATCAAGGGTGATGATGGCGTCATTGAGGGAATTGCCGCCTTGATCTTCCACGGCAAAGTTTACGTTGAAGGCCGACATGGGGCCAAACACCTCAATATCCACAATTTCCCAAACCACTTCATAATAATCGGGTAAAGTGGGATAATCAATCGCGAAAGCAAGATAAACCTGACCATAAGATTTGGCTTGTTGCGGGATTTCAAATTCCATATACATATTGATATCCGGATTGAAACCTTCGGTGAACTCGGCAATGGTTTCCCAGTTCTCGCCATCGGGGCTCATCAGTATTTTGTTCGACCAGCCGGTACCATAAGCGTATATCCGGTGATAAATTTCAAGGGTTGCCTCGCTGAGGCTGCTCAGGTCGAGTAATGGCGTAATGAGCATGGCATTTTCGGGGCCACCGCCTAAAGAGTAAATGTAGGTGTGCGAATAGGGGCCTAATGCGAAATTCCATCCATTGCCTTCATTTATCACATGTTGCCAGCCTTCGGGCAGTGCACCTGCATCAAAGCCTTCGAACCACGGAAACTCGGTGATAAGATCGGGCTGGTTGAGTGCTACATTCACGTTAACATCCTGATCGGTAACCGTTACCTCGCCCACGGCTGTTACATAGCCGGTAAGCGCGACGGAATAATCGTAGGTGCCGGCCTGAATT
>CAYNDN010000010.1:16452-20002 GCA_964395075.1 uncultured Lentimicrobiaceae bacterium
TATTCCCCGGGTGCGCTGGTTACGCCATCAAAAGTAACTGTTGCATCAGTCAGCGGATTCCCGTCGGGGTCTTCCACATTGAAAGTTACATTGTAGGTTGGGATAAAATTGTAAACGGTTACATGCTCAATTTCCCAAACAACTTCGTAATAATCGGAGTTGTTTTCGGGAAAGTCAGCGGCAAAAGCCAGATAGATTTGCTGGCCGGCATAGGTGCTCAGGTCAAATTCTTCGTAATTATAATCGTTATTATTTACCAAATCGGTGAAATCGTACAAGGTTTCCCAGTTCATACCATCGGTACTTACCTGCAATTCGGCCATAACCGGCAGGCTCGACTGATAATAGTAAAACATGTTGTTCATCCCCAGCCTGGGATTGTCCAGTCCGGTCAGGTCAATCAGGGGAGTTATCAAATTGGCTGCATTTGCGGGCGAACCCGGGAAGTTGTAAATCACTGTGTGCGTAAAAGGGCTGCTGAAAAAGTCCCAACCCGGTGCTTGCACTACCTGATTTTCCCATCCTTCGGGCAGTCCGTCGTCGAAGCCTTCTAACCAGGGGAATTCAGAAATGGTGTATTCGGCCATTTGTCCGGAAACGGTAACTTCTTTATCACCTTCAATCAGCGGGTCCATTTCAAAAGTAATGGTTCCGGCTTCAGCATCGGTGGTTGTTGGCTGGAAAAGCACATCGAATTCTTGTTGCTGATTATATCCGAGCGTAATAGGGAAGACTGCGCCAACCAGCGTAAAATGACTGTTGGTGGAAGAATAGCCTGTAATTTCGAGCGGGTCAACACCTACATTTTTAACCGTTACCGGCAGCATGGCATTTTCGCCATAAACCAATTCACCAAAATCAAGTTCGGTTGGGTTTATCTGCGAAACAGCCGGTCCCTCAGGAGCATCCTCAAACCAGAATTTGGTATTGGGCCGCCAGGAAATGGTGCTGCCGGAAGGTAAATTTTCGGGATCGTAGGCTGAACCATCGTTCCAGGCTCCGCGGCATAAACTCTGACCACCTGAGGAGGTTCCGTAAAATTTATCGGAAGAAGAATTATAGCCGGGCTTCTTTTCGATAATTGTTACAAGGAGGTTGTCGGTGTTGTTGTAAATAAACGCATCAATATCAATTTCAGAAAAACCACCGGGTGAAACAAACCAGGGACCATCATAAACCTTGGTGAAACCTTCGAGCTGCTGTGTAGATGTGATCTGATTTGCCGTTGTGTGAGCCATCCAAACCTCGATATCAAACTCAAGATTGTTGGTGCTGCCAATATACTGGTAGCCGATACGGTGGATTTGTTTATCCTGAAAATTAAGTTCCGGTTGCAAATACAATGTTTGTGTAAATGAATATCCATACCATGGATAAATGGGCGCGTTGTAGCTTTCATAAGTGCCATTGCCCACAACTACATCCATGATAACAATTCCATTTCCGGAAACCTGCACTTCACGGTCACCGGCAATGCCTGCATCAAAAAGAAACTCAATTGTTCCTGTTTCGGAGGCTTCATCCACAGGGATAAATTCAATTTCCACATTTTGACTGCCGGCAGCGCCAAGGGTAAAAGGAAATGACGTATTAACAATTGAAAACTGACTGTTGGAGGAGGTTGCACCGGTTATTTCCAACGGATCTGAGCCGGTGTTTTTTACTTGTACGGAAAGCGTTTTTGCTATTCCCAAACCCACATCACCAAAATCGAGTTCGGTGGGTGTGATTTGCGATACTGCAGGGCCGGCAGGAATATCGGAGGTTACAAATTTGGTGTTGGCTCTCATGACTCTTACTAACGATGAAGGTAGGTTGTTTGGATCGTATGGTGTGAAATCATTTTGGTTGCCTACCACTAATTCTTCTGAAATAAAATCAGCATAAAATGCATCTGATAATGAGTTGTAACCCGGTTTTTTTTCGATAATGGTAAGAAGCAAATTGTCGGAGTTATTGTAAACGAAAGGATCAATGGTAATCATCGACCAATCTTCGCCTGCCGAAAGGTTCCACGGGCCGTCATAAACTTTCGTGGAATTGTTGAGCTGTACAGTTGAGTTAATGGTTGACATCGAAATGTGTTCGAGCCAAATTTCAATTTCCAGTTCGAGGTTTTCATTACTACCTGCATACTGGTACCCGATCTCTTCGATCATCTGGTTGGCAAAATCCAGTTCCGATTGCAGATAAATGCTTTGTGTGTAAGAATAACCATACCAGGGATAAACAGGCACATCGGTAGATGTGAACACTCCGGTTCCCACAATATATTCGCCTTTGCCGGCGCCCTGCCCGAAAGCAAAACCACCGAAAAGCACAACAACTAATAATGAAATGATGTGTAATTGTAAAAAGTGTCTCATAATTTGTTAGGTTTAGTGAATAGATAAAAATGCAATGCACAAAACTAAATTCATAAAACCTAAAAATTATCAGTGCCAGCAGGTATTTTTTGCGTAAAAAAAACATCAGTGCCAGCGCGTATTTTATATCAGTGCCATTGATTTTAATATTTAAAATCTTTCACTTCCTCATCCGATCCTTCCAGCCCCAGCGTAAGCACTATTCTGTTGATGAAATTAACCCGGAAAAACCATAATCGTCGGTACCATAGGAATGATCCGGCAAATTGAAAGATTCCCATCGCGGATGCTCGGTTGTTTGACAGGCTTCGCCTTTAGGAGAATATACATCCCGGCAGGCAATCCACCACTTTTCCCAGCGTAATACCACGTCCGTAATCAGGGATGGTTACGGTTTGATCATCGATGGAATTTTCAATTTTCCTGCCGTTGTTTATTACAAACTCATCAATGCTATTGTCCACAATTTCTTTGATGAGCACGTAAATGCCGTCGTCCTGCGATGGCCCGTCGCCCAGTTTCCCGATGTACATCCCCGGCCTGGTTTGGATATGCTCATTCCACTCCGGCGATTTTATCTGCTATGCACTATTTTCGAATGACAATAATTTTTTTTGATTTTTTGAACCTGCAAAAGCAGCTCATTGGGGCTTGCGGCTGAAATCAGAAAAAAGAAGTTATCAAACCGACAATGTGAATAAGGTTTTTTGATTGCATAAAAAAACCCCAAAGCTTTCACTCCGGGGCAAACCTAACTGAATAGGGGGCTATTGGGGAAACTCAACGGTAACTTCCTCACTCACTTTTACGTAATATGCATTTCCGGGCTGCACCTGACCGATGGTATTTATAGCCATTGCCGGCCAGAATACCCCGAAACCTGTTGCCTCTTTTACAATGATTACCTTATTTCCGAAAGGGGCAAACAGCTCTGCAATGTCAATTTCTGTTTCCGACAAAACCGGCATAAGATTCCATCCGGTGGTAAGCACAATGGTGTTATTTTCTTCGATGATACCCGAAATCGGCAATATACAGCTCTCGCTGGTTTTGATCATGATTGCTGCGTTTTGGGGCCAGTTGCCGATGGTGTTCATATTTTGGGCCGGATAATAATAGCCGGTCATGGTTTGGGCGATGATCAGTTCGTCGGCGATGGGCGCAAACACATCTTCAAGGGCGGC
>CAYNDN010000010.1:20012-20898 GCA_964395075.1 uncultured Lentimicrobiaceae bacterium
GCTGTTCCAACCTGCGGTAAGTGCAATTTCCTGCATGGGTGGCCCAGCCGGGTAAAGCATTGTATGTTCAGCATTGGTCCAGGGAGTGAAGTTGATGCTTCCGGCAGCTTCGGAAAGTGACGCTGCTATTTCTGCTTCATCAACTGTTCCCCAGTAGATATAACCGGCATCAATGGTATCTGCATTTTGATTTAAAATATTGAATGTTTCATTGTCATGGATGTCGTTCCATGCTTCGAGTGCATTGCCAAAAGTTGGTGTATTGTTCCCATCTGCTCCCACATAAATTCCATTGGTGGCATTTGCCCGGATGGCCGTGTTGATAAATTCAGCGGATGCGTTTTGGTTTAAGTAAAGCCCATTTGAATTACTGCTGTCGATGGTGCAATTTTGAAATCTTGCACCGGCATTTATTAATGCAATCATTGCGGCAGTATCGTTTTTGCTTTCTTCATAAAATCCGCCCTGCGAAAAATAACAATGTTCCAGTTCACTGATTTTTTCATCATTCTCAAAAAGAATATGCTTCCAGTTGCTTTCGCTGCCGGGCATCCCGGTAAAAGTGATAGCCGAATCGGCGGTTCCTTTGGCCGAAAGCATGCCATCAACCCAAAAGGTTACTTCGTCTTCCAAATAAAAGGTGTTGCCTTTTTCGATGGTGAGTGTGTCTCCCTCCGCAAGGGCAACGTGCTGGCTGATCTCATAAGGTACGCCATGGTTTCGCCAGGTACCCTGATGAAATTGCCCATCGAATGCGCCGGGTTCCCAGCCGCCGACTACTTTTATCGCATCATGTCCGTTTGAATAGATATTGATATTTTCGGTGAAAAACCGCAATACGTCTGCCGGGGCTACGATGGCATATTCTCCGTTTGCGTAAATGTTG
>CAYNDN010000010.1:20908-24351 GCA_964395075.1 uncultured Lentimicrobiaceae bacterium
GGGAATAATTATACCAAAACCATTCAGAGCTGAGGCCGTGCTGTTGATTGTGGTGAATATTACAATCGGTAATGTAAAGATATTTTCCGTTGGGGCCGCTGCCGTTGATGATGCCGCTGGTTCCACTGTATGAAATATCGCAGTGCGACAGGTAAACCTCTGAATCATCGGACCAAATATTCGGATTATTTTCATTTGATCCGGCATATTTTATTTCACAATAAGTGAGATAACAGGCATCGGTAGCTTGTATGAATGTTATTCCTTCCCAATCTCCCGGTGCAGGATTGTCCTGTGCAGATGTAAATACAATAGGCTGGTCCTCGTTACCAATGGCTGTAAGCGAAGACGTTACAACTCTCATTTCTGTGTAGGGCATGAATTTGAGTACGGCATCGGGTTCTATGGTGAGATGTGCAAAATTCACATTAATCTGTTCAAGCGCATAATATTCATAATCACCCGACCAGGTGGCTTCATCTTTTAAATCGCCTCCTGCAATTTCAATCTTGTTGTTGGCTTGGTTTCCTGCGATTTCCATACCGTCCAGACCACCAATCATATTTGTTGGCAGGCGTGCCGGTGGCCCCTGGTTGTTGATAATTTTACCGCCGGCTAATGTTCCGCCACTCCATCTATGGTTGCAAAAAATCCCGTAAGAGCCATTTTGCATGATGAGGCAATTATCAATAAGCGGCTTGGAGTAAAAGTCCATAAAAATACCTGTACTGTCGCAGCCGGCGATTGATGTATTTTTGATCAACGGATTGGAACGATAAATATAAATGCCATCGCCAGCGCAATCGTCTATGTAACAATCGTTAATAATCACGGCACTGTCCTGCGGAGGCGCAGAAGTATGAATTTCTATTCCGGCAAATCGCTCCTTTGTGTTGCTATAACCGGCATTTTTAACTGAAACGTTTTTCAATTCGCTGCTGTCGCTGTTGGAGAAATAAATTCCTTTCCAGAATCCTTTATTTGCGGGAGGCACCACTTCTGCAGCCGGCAGGAATTCAATGTTTTCAGCCTTGAGCGTTCCAATCACCATTATTTCGGCTTCTTCCCTGCAATATATAGCGGTGAGTGTATTGGGATGAATGATTTCGAGTGAGGCTCCTTCTCCTATATACAATCCTTCGAGATACAGATTAATGTTCCATGGTGGCTGTGGCCAAATAACATTTCCGTTGATTGAGCTGCCAAAAATTTCGATGCCGTTTGGATGGTTGTTTTGAAAATCCAAAATAACATTCGGTTGCAGCAATGCCCCCACTAAATTCGGCGGAACCCTAATGGCAGTGGTGTCGTTGCCGTGGGCAAAAATATCGGTAATGAACAGTTCATAGTCGTCGAATTCATCGTCATCATAGAAATTTAGGCCAAAGCCGGTATTATCATTTACTTCAAGACCGGTAGTGATCAAGTTACTCCTGCGGACATACACGCCATCATCACCATTTTCGTTAGCTACAAAATCACTAAGTGTTACACTGCCTTCGCTGTAATTGATCTTCAACCCATGCGAGCCGTTGCCGTTGGCCTGGCAATCGTTAAAAGTGCCCTGACCATCGTATCTTATAAATATCCCTTCAAGCGTGTTTTGGTTAAACTGACAGTTTGTAAATATCGGGTTGGAACTTGCCCCTTCTACTTTTGCCCCATAACTATTTTCGTTTATTATGCAATCGGTAATCAGCGGTTCGCCTGCCGATATTATCAGTACACCAGTGTTATTTTCAGAAAAATTGCAGTCTAATACTGTTGGCGAGGCACCTGCTCTTATTTCCAGAGCATTGCCAAGCCCTTCAAAAGTGCAGTCTGTAACAACAGGTGTAGAAGTTGTGGTTGCAAGCATCCCGTAAGTAACGATATCGTAAAACTCACATTGAAAAATTTCAGGTGAGGCACTATTTTGAACAATGAGGCCGGCAGGTACCTGAACACTTCCATCGAAAAAATGGCAATTTTCAACAAGCACATCCTGGCAATCATCAATTACCAAAACGCCACCAAGGTAGAAATTTACATAGCTTAAAGTGGAAGGACTTGCTTCCTTAAGTTTGAAATAACCATGGTCTCCGTTGTTGCCCCTGATTGTAATCAGATTGGTAAACCCGCTGGCATTAACGGATCCGCGAATGGTGAAGGTTGAACCATATTTGAAACGTATTTCTGTGCCTGCCTGAATAGTGAGGGTTGCCGGCGCATGCAGGGTGATATTTGCCGTGATGTAGTGAAGGCTGTCGTTGCTCCAGGTTTGGTTTTGATAAATATCGGTGCTGTGATAAACAGACTGTGCCTGCAGCACAACCGCTATTAATATTTGTGCGAATAATAAAGTAAATGTTTTTGTTTTCATGAGATTTCGTTTTTTCATTATTAAATTGTTCTTTTTATTTCAATAGTGTCGGGTTAACTTTTTGAGATTTCTCCCTACGGTCGAAATGACAATGCTTTCAGAGTGTTTTTGGGTGGGGGTTCGGTGGCGGCGAAGCCGCCACCGAACCCCCACCCAAAAAAAACCTAATTACCTGTCATTCCGATCCCGCACGTGCGGGAGAGGAATCTATTTGCTAATAATTCAAGATTCTTTGTTTTTACGGACACCAGTGTTTTTATTTATTTTTTTTATATTTTTAATCTGATAAAACCCCGAAGCTTTTACGCTCCGGGGTTAAAACCTAACGTGCAGTTGTCCTACCTCAGGATCAGCTTTTGAAACATGCTGACCCCGTTGAATTGAACATTGATGAAGTAAACGCCGGCAGGATAAGCTGAGAGGTCTATTTTCAGGATATCGGTTTCCGTTGCAGGCAATGTCATAAGCGATTGGCCATGCATGTTAGAAATGATAACTGTTGAACCCTGCACAAGTCCTTTGATGTTTGCCAAGCCGTTTGAAGGGTTGGGGAAAATGCGGATATCATTCAGATTTCCGTAATCAGCAATTGCTGCGATGTTTTGAAAAGCCGTGATCACCGAAAGGCCATTTTCGGAAAAAGCAGCGTCATTCGATGGATAAGCAAGCGCGAACTGCGGGTTAAGTTCGGTAGCCATGCCGTTTTCCGGATCATAAATTTTAAAGTGCATTTGCTCGCCTCCGGCAAAACCGGCCTTGCTGCCGCTTGTCGGGTCATCGCCAAAAACCGTCAGGCAGATTGTTTCATCATCATAAACAGCAGCACCATAACAGCGGTCATCCTCATCGAAAACTGCAATAACACTACCTTGCGGAATGTTTTTGAGGGCAGCGGGTAATATGGCGATGGTGTGGGTGTTTGGAGTGGGTGCTATATCTAAACCTGACAGGTTTGTGAAGCCTGATAAATTTACACTTTTCAGGCCTGTATAATCTACAACTCCCTGCGCATTTGTTTTTACAAAATAGGCTTTTCCCGGATTGAGCGAACCAAGCGTATTGATGCCATACTCCGGCCAAA
>CAYNDN010000010.1:24361-25669 GCA_964395075.1 uncultured Lentimicrobiaceae bacterium
AAGCACGCCGGTTCCGGCCACTTCTTTGGCTATGACCAACCCATCGAGTGGAGAAAGCAGATCGCAGGCTGACACGGCATTGCCGGCAAGTACAGGCAACAAATTCCAGCCGGCATTCAGGGTAACTTCCAGGTTTGTTTCCATTTGGCCTGTAACAGGCAAAACACATTCGGCAGTCGTTTTCACTTTAAAAGCCGCATGCTGTGACCAGTTGCCGATGGTGTTGGTGTTTTCGCCGGGTTGATAATAACCGGTCATGGTTTGGGCGATGATCAGTTCATCGGCGATGGGCGCAAACACATCTTCAAGGGCGGCAGAAGTCGGTACTACATAGCTGGAAAGACCGCACCATCCGGCAGGCAATTCTATGTTTTGGCTTACTGATTCACCATCCCAGGTAATCCGGTTGAAGGGGTCATCTTCAAAACCTGAACCGGCAAAATTGCCAACGGCATTGATAAATGTTACACTACCGGCATCCACACTTTTGCGTATATTGAAAGCAGCATTTTCGCCATTGGAAAGGAAGGTGGCGTTTTCAATTTCCAGTTCCTGATCGTTATCAATAGTCAGCAGCGCACCTCCTGAGGCGCCATCGCTAAAGGTACAATTGTAGAACGCTCCGGCAGGATCAATATAAGCGCCGGGTTTGACATAAATGCCGTTGGCATCCATATCGCTGAAGGTGGCGTATTGTGCATGGATGGTTGCCCCTTCCTCAACAACAAAAGAATAATTACTTCTTCCCAATCCATGAAACTGGATACCTTCTTGATAAGTTCCGGATATTTCAATGGTTCCTCCGGAAACGTTTGCACTATTATTTATTTCGGTATTGTGTTGAATTTTTAATATCCCTTTCTGCTGGTTTAAATTGACAATGCTCAAAGGATCTAAAGTTTCAACCTCTGCATCCTCTTCTTTATTTATAATCAGCACATCCAGCGGGTTATTTCCAGTGTTGAGCGATGAAGACTGGTCACCGCCTAATATGAGCGCACCGGGTTCTTGAAATGTACCACCTGAAAGGTCAACATCTTTGCCGGCAGTAATATCATTTTCCTGTGCATCAAGAATACCTTGCAGTATTTTAAGATGATTGGTAGAAAATGGGTCAATAATAATCACTTCTTCATTGGTTGATTTTTCAATTTCCACAGCGTTGTAGGTATCCGTTCCTGGTATGAAGCTATTGCTTTCATCGCCTGAGAAAGTGATTTTATCAGCAGAAAATGTTCCTCCAGAAAGATCGGTATCACCTGAAAAATCAAATTCGCTGCCCGGTGCATTTACACTACCTCTTTCAAG
>CAYNDN010000010.1:25679-26308 GCA_964395075.1 uncultured Lentimicrobiaceae bacterium
CGCGTAAATGCTTTGATCTTGTATTTTCTGCCATAAGGAGTAATCTCAATACCAACATCAGGATCTTTGTCCACTTCCACATTATCATGCCTTTGCTCGCCGGGGGTAACCTGCGAATTTTCGCCTCCGGCATAAATGATCTTATCGGCATTTACTTCCCCTTCACCTGAATAGTCGGCATCACCCGATATTTCAAGCTCGCTGCCGAAAGTTTTTATTTTGCCACGTTCAATGGTTAAACCTTTAACTTTGTATCTTCTGCCTGTCATGGTAAACTCAATTTCAGCAATCGGATCATTTTTATTCACACGCAATTCATTAATGAGGTAATTATCTTCAGTTAAAACAACCGAAGAGTTGCCATCGCCGGCGAATGTGAGTTTGTTCAAATTCATTTGTCCGGTTAAAAAGGCAAAATCCCCTTCAATATTAAGATCACCTTCTGTTTGAATCACGTTTCCCTCAGTTGAAAAATCGTGAAATATGCTTGTGCCACCCGATTGATCAAACGTTCCCATATTATTAAAATCATCATACCAGCTGGAAACACCTCCTGTTAAATTCCATACATCGCTGCTGGTTACCAGGCCGGAAAAACCAATCTCACCGCCTGTCTGACCCCATATTCC
>CAYNDN010000011.1:0-14623 GCA_964395075.1 uncultured Lentimicrobiaceae bacterium
AGCTTTATGTGTGTTTTTCTGTAAGATCTTCCACAAAATTTGCAGTAGTTCCTAATTTATAACCTTCTTAGTGTCCGTCGCCACCTATCACTTTAAACTGGTCGCCGGTTTCTTTTACAATCCTGCGATACCAATCTTCACCATAACCGGGCTGTTCAAGATTCGGGTTTTGTTGCCCCGGGTTCGGGGTTTTAATATTGCCATCCATATATTTCATGAACAGGTATTTGTAAAACTCTTTCCATTGGTAGGTTACACCATCTGCTGTTCGGGTTGAATAATCCGTAAGGTAATCAACTGCAAGATTCGGGTTTTTCGCATAGAGTGCTTTAGCATGCTCGTCAATGGTAGGCATCAGTGCTACAAAGCCTTCTTCGTAACTGTCAATTTTTGCTTTCACTTCAGGATAAATATAGCTCCAGCGTGTATAGGTAAAATTGGTTACCTGGTTGAAAACCCAGAAAGCGGCATCGTCAGACCAGCGCATCAGGGCACCATTTCCACGTTCAACAGTGTGGGGTGCGCGGGTTATACTGCAATACATGGGCATGTAAACCGAGCATGAGGCATCGTCGAGGCCAAACCAGATAATACCACCAATGGGGTCAGGAAGCCAACTGCGCATTTGAGCTACAAATGAAAAGCCTGTTTGCTGGGTAGCTGTAGCACGTTCGTTGCAATAGGTTTCTCCATCAACTTTCCAGGTAAGCGGACGCCAACGGTATGGTTTGCCAAACGGACCGGCTCCCATGTCTTTGCTCATGTCGAGTTCTGTACCTTCGAGGTGATCGCGCATGAACTCAAACATATCAAGCACATCTACTTTTTCGTTGGGCTTAACCCAAAGAGGCATGCGGTTGGTCGCATACTTATCGATATTTTCTTCGCCGTTGGCCAGCTTTTTACCGTGCTCAATATTTCCTTTTACATATTCCCAATACTGGTCCATACCATCCGTAACATCATTGAACATTGTCCAAACGCGCATTTCACAAAAACGGGCACCACCAAAATCAACCGGTGCGTAAGTATCAGAAAAGCTGAAATTTTCATCTTTCCCAACAAAATATCCTTTATCGCGGGCAAATGAAATCACATCATCAGCATAAATGGTTGTGATGTTATCGTCCTTTAAAAACTGATCGAAATCTTTTGATGTAACCGATGTTTTCCCATCAGCAAGCGGGAAAGTGGTTATCCTTGCCTGGTTGGCATGGCCCGAAACATATCCGTCAGGTATAAGGCGTGCTACCCAAACAGCTCCTTTGTTACCGTCACCTTTTCCGATGAGTTCCAAAATCCAAACCTCATTTGGGTCGGCGATAGAAAAAGATTCTCCTGAGCTGTAATAACCGTAAGTTGAGGTAAGAAAGTGGAACATCCGGATGGCTTCACGGGCATTTTTGGCACGTTGAAGGGTAATATAGATCAGGCTGCCATAGTCGATGATGGCTCCTTCCTGGCTTCCCAGTTCTTTTAATCCGCCGTAGGTTGTTTCACCAATAGCCAACTGGAATTCGTTGATGTTTCCAACCACATTGTAAGTTCTTGGAGCTTGTTCAATTTTGCCGAGAAATTTTCCGGTATCCCACTCATACACGTCCATCATGGTGCCTTCGGGCCAGGTAGCTGCCTGCCAGTGGTACAGCTCTCCATAAAGCACGTGCGAATCGGCCGCATAAGAGATCATGGTTGAGCCATCTGTTGAAGCTCCTTTGGTAATCAGGTAATTGGTACAGGCATTTGCCTGATTGCCCAATCCTGCTACGATTAAGAAAATCGCTGAGAAAATTACTGGAAGTTGTTTCTTCATTCGTATTAGTTTTTAATAGTTATTTATGAAAATGAACATTTTATGCTAAAATTAAATGGTTGGCAAAAATAAAAGATTTGGGAAAATGGGAAAGCCATTGGATGAAATTAGAGATAATTAAATACCGTTTTTAATGGGCCGTTTTTCTGATTAGCTTTGTCCGCATTTTGAAACCGAACTATAAAGCACATATTGCCCTATTTGTCACCAGCCTGATTTTTGGTGCCAACTACTGGATTGCCAAAGGGCTGATGCCGGAGGTGCTTACACCTTTTCAATTGGTAACGGTCAGGATTGGGGTTGCCTGCATATTGTTTTGGATGATGGCAGCCACGATCAAACCCGAAAAGGTAGCCCGCAAAGATCTGATCAGAATTTTTGTTGCTGCCATTTTTGGAACCACCATAAACCAGCTTTTTGTTTTTGTAGCATTGAGCATTGCCTCACCCATCGATATTTCAATTATTCATGTTTCAAATCCCATTTTTGTGCTGGTTTTTGCAGCCATTTTGATTAAGGAAAAAATTACAGGCAAAAAGGTTTTGGGTATTCTTTTGGGTGCCGCCGGTGCGCTGGTACTGATTCTTTACGAAAACCAGGTGAATTTCGAATCTGATTCTTTTCGGGGTTTGGTTTATGCATTGATCAATATGCTGGGATATGCGCTATACCTGGTCATCATCAAACCCATTATGAAAAAATATCATCCTTACACAGCTATGAAATGGGTATTCCTGGGCGGCTTTGTCACAACAATTCCCATAACCTTTCCGGAATTTGTCCAAATTTCCTTCTCTCACTTTACGCTAAACAACTGGCTTTCGCTGATTTATGTAATTATTGCCACCACCATTTTCGCCTACCTGTTTACCATTTATGCCCTGAAACATGTGGATGCCAGTGTGGTGAGTTATTATATTTACCTGCAGCCTTTTATCGTGGCTGGCATTGCCCTGTGGATGGGCCAGCAGCAATTTACAATGAGTAAATTAGTCTCAGCTGTTTTGATTTTTACCGGGGTTTATCTGGTTTCGAAAAGATATAAAAACATAGACGGGTGATTTTTTAATTATTGCACAAAAACTGGGTTTTTTGTTTTCTCAGATTCAATTGGATTTGTTGAAATTTTTCAAGTATGTTTGAATTTTTCACAATTTTGAAAGAAAATTAAAGTACAATTGAATTTTTGATCTTTTTACAACAAATGCCTGAATGGCAGAATTAACCACTCAGCAAATTTTTGAAGTGTAGGACGGCGTTTCCAGGCTTCATAATCGAAGGGCTCACAAAGCTTCATGGTCTCCTCCATGTGGTTTCTGATGAGGGTTTTGATATGTGGATTTTTACCAACCAGAACAATTTCGTGCATGTACCTGAAACTCCGGTAATCAAAGTTAGGAGAGCCAAGCACAAATGTTTCATCATCAATCAGCAATAACTTTGCATGCAGGTTATACTGATTGAAATGAAGGAATTTAATATTGTTGTTGTGCAGCATTTCCAGGTATCTTCCATGGAGGATATTTACCAGGCGAACATCTGAATGCTTTGGAATGATCACTTTTACTTCCACACCGCGATTGGCCGCATCCATCATCTCTTTCCTCAAAAAGAACCCTGGCAGGAAATACGGACTTTCGATAATAATTTCTCTTTTGGCGTGGCGGAATAAATGCTTGTAACGTTTTTTTATTTTCTGTCGCGAAATGGAAGGAACATCACGTAAAATTTCACAATCTCCCTGTCGAATTATCCGTGTGTAAAGACTCCGGTAACGAATGTATTTATTGTAGATTTTAAAATCCTGGTAAAAGACTTTCTTAAATTGTTTGGCGATATCACCTTTTATTCGAAGCACGCTTTCACGCCAAATAATGTTGTAGTCTGTGAGGTTAGACGATCCGATGTATGATATTACATCATCGATAATGATAAGCTTACGGTGGTTGCGGCGATGGCTGCGTGTAAAAAAATCGATGTTGATTTTAATTTTCTGGAAGAACCGAACCTCTCCCCCGGCCTGTTTCAGGTCATCAAAAAAGTCATCCGGTATAGCACTGCCTCCCCATGAATCAATCAAAATCTTAACCTCTACGCCCAGTTTAGCAACCCGTGTAAGCACATCTTTGAATTTAACACCAATGGTCTGGTGGGCAAATTTGTAGGTTTCGATGTACACATATTTATTAGCCGCCATGATGTCATCGAGCATAGCGTTGTAATATTTCATGGGGTCGTCGTAAAAAATGGTGCCTGAATTATCGAAACTCACTTCTTGAAGTTTTGGATGCTCAAAATTACAAAAAACAATAATGCAGAAGGGTGAAGGGTTTATCGGATAAAAAAGATCCCTCCTCCATCAAACAAAGGGGTGTCACAAAGTTCAACCAAATTTATATCAAGAGGCTCAATAAATGATTTTAATTTATCGCCATCCGGGTACTTGTTCAGGATTCCAAGAATAAACAGCTGATTGTTGAGCAGTCCGCCACACCCGCCGATAAAACCATGACCATAGCCTGGAAGTACTATCCCATGCGGTTTTACATACAAACTTTCAATGCCATTTCGATGGAGTGCTTTATGAATCCCAGGATCAGTTGTGATGGCATGCTCCTCATCGTAAAATATCAGATTGCATCTGGTATAACCCTGGTTAACATGGATGATGTTTTTCTTTGCGGATTTAAAAATTGAAGGATCCGTAATTTTTGTTTGATGAATCAGATGTTTTGGGGTAACAACTGCATTAAACCTTGCCGATTCAGGATATTCCTGCCCAACGGGTTGTAGTCCAAAGTCAAAATGGACTTGATGATCCTTAAGCTTATGAAAATACCTTTGGGGCAGATTGGGAGCAACAATAAGCCTGCTATCCACCTGTGTGAAAAAGATATCAGGATGCCCAGAAATGGCAGGGTAAGTGATACCGGAAGTTTCAAACTCAATCAAATCGCCAAAACCACGAAGGCTTTTTTTGGCCTGATTCGGGATTTTCTGATCAACTATAATCAACATGGTAATTTCGGTTGGTGAGTTGACTATCGATTTTAAACCTTACCCTCCTGAACTTTTCGAGTAAATTCTTCTTATTAGAGGCTCCGTACCCAATGGCATAGTTCAGTTCACCTGGAGGAATAAACACGGTAAGATCCTGATGTTGTGTTTTGGTAATATTCTTCAGTTGATCATGCCAGAGTTTGGTTAAAACCAATTCTTTAAAGGATACATGAAAAGGGCCGGCAATCAGATCTGATTTATCCATTAATCCTTCGGAGGGGTGCAACCCAACCCTGATTACGTTAACCCCGGCATTTTCAAAAACAGGTATTATTGCCGCCGTCCGATCCACAGCATCTTCCAGCATGAGCGGGGAAAATTTGCCAGAATGGAACAGCTTCTCCAGGGGCGTTCCTTTTATTACCAGCGTTGGATAAATCCTAACGTCGTGAGCACCAAGTGCCACAAATTTTTGGGCTGTCGTCATCGATTTTTCCGTTGTATCTCCAGGCAGGCCGATCATCATTTGCAAACCCAACCTGAACTTCTTATCCCTGATCAATCCGGCAGCCTCTATGGTTTTTTCTGCCTTATGCCCCCTACCTGATTTCTTCAATACTTCATCGTCCATGGATTGCGCCCCTAATTCGATGGTTTCTACATGATACCTCTGAAGCAGATCAAGGTTTTCTGAAGATATAAAATCGGGTCGGGTGGACAAGCGTATGGATTTTATTTTGCCATTCCTGATGAAAGGTTGAACAACCTCAAGGTACATTTGCTGGATTTCGCCTTTTAATCCTGTAAAAGTTCCACCAAAAAAGCCTACCTGTATTTCAGATGTTTTCGGAATTGTTTCCAGATGTGTTTCGATGATTTTGATTATATCTTCGGTGGTAGGGATTTCTGCACGCCCTGAAATTTTTTCCTGGTCGCAGTAAATGCACTGGAAAGGACAAGCTTCCATCGGGATAAAAATGGGTATGGTGAAATGCTTCACAAACACGAAAATATAAAATCTACGCGGAATAAGCCCTCAGGCATTCCGGGCATAAACAAGAGTTATACTTCCCGTTAATTTCGTTCAGTTTATCCGGAGGAATAAACACCTCGTAGCACCAACATTTTCCGGACGTACTGCAATGAAATTCCGTGCCACATTTCGGGCATATTGATGGCTCCTTTATTTTTTCGGGTTGGTTATTCATCTTCGGTACTTAGCGTGAGGCTTACATTGCCCACTTTTCCACCAAGTGGCGGATTCATTTTTGAAACCTTGACTTCGGCATATTCGATATCGGGATATTGCTCCATAAGGTTATTGAGGATTCTGCGGCCCACATGTTCCAGCAATTTTGATTTGATCTCCATCTGGGCTTTCACCAGCAGAAACACATCCTGATAGTTTATGGTTTTTGAAAGCTGGTCGGTTTGCTCGGCCTCACTGGTATCAGGCTCAATGTAAAGGTCAACAATAAAGCGTGTGCCGATGATCTGTTCTTCGCTAAAGCAACCATGGTAAGCGAAAAACTCCATGTTTTCAATCGAAATCAATCCCATAACAAAAGTATAAATCTATTTTTTAATATTTGCGATTCCGGCTTCTATTCTTTTCAAAACCTCACCTTTGCCCAACATTTCTGCAATCATCATCAGATCGGGGCCAAAACCGCCGCCAACCAAAACAAGGCGTAGGGCATTCATAACAACACCCATTCCCAATTCCTTGCTTTCGATGTATTTCACGATTTCCGGTTTAATTACATCAGCTTTAAAATCTTCAATACCCGAAATTACCTCAAGCAGCCCTTTCATCATATCCGGGGTGTTTTCTTTCCAGCGTTTTTTTACCACCTTGGAATCATATTCTTCTGGTGCCTGGAAGAAAAATGATGTTTGTCCCCAAAAATCCTTTACGAATTCCGCACGTTCCTTGATCATTCCAACCACTTTGGCAACAAAGGCTTTATCTGCCTGAACCCCCTTTAACTCCAATTCCGGTAAAAATAATTCTGCCAATTCATCATCGGATTTTTGAATCAAATACTGATGATTAAACCATTTGGCTTTTGCCGGGTCAAATTTTGAACCTGACTTTCCCACCTTTTCTATCGAAAAACTTTCGGTTAGTTCCTCCAGATTAAAAAGTTCCTTGTCGGTTCCCGGGCTCCATCCCAACAAAGCCAGCATATTGATGAAAGCTTCTGGAAAATATCCGTCTTCGCGATAGCCGCTGGAAACGGCCTCCGTTTTAGGATCGGTCCATTGCAGCGGAAATACCGGAAAGCCCAGCCTGTCGCCATCACGCTTGCTTAGTTTGCCGTTGCCATCAGGTTTAAGTAATAATGGTAAATGGGCAAATTCCGGGGCTTCCCATCCAAAATGCCTGTAAAGCAATACGTGCAGCGGAGTTGATGGCAGCCATTCCTCACCCCGTATCACATGGCTGATTTCCATCAAATGATCGTCAACAATATTGGCCAGATGGTAAGTCGGCATTCCGTCTGATTTAAACAAAACCTTGTCATCAAGGAGGTTGGTTTGAACCTCAACCTTCCCACGAATCAGGTCGTTCACAACAATGGTTTTATCATTGGGCATTTTTACCCGGATAACATACGGCTCGCCCCCTTCGATTCTTTTTTGTGTTTCTTCTTCACCCAGGGTTAACGAATTTTTCATTTCATTCCTCGTAGCCGGGCCATATTGCTGATTGCTCGAACCTTCAGCTTTGAGTTTTTCTCGCATAGCTTCCAGCTCAACTGCAGTATCAAAGGCATAATACGCTTTGCTTTCAGTAACTAATTGCTCGGCATATTTCCTGTAAATTTCTTTCCTGTCGCTTTGACGGTATGGGCCAAAATCCCCACCCACATCCGGGCCTTCATCATATTTGATACCACACCATTTTAAGGAATTAATAATATATTTTTCTGCACCGGGTACAAAGCGGGTTTGATCGGTGTCTTCAATCCGCAGGATGAATGCGCCAGCGTTTTTCTTTGCAAAAAGATAATTATACAAAGCCGTACGTACACCTCCTATATGGAGCGGTCCGGTAGGGCTTGGGGCAAATCGTACTCTTACATTTTCCATGTTAGACATTTTAAGTTTCTATTTGGAGGCACAAAGATATAATTTGAATGGGATTCAAAATGTTACCTTTTATTTATTGGCAGATAGCATTATTTGCATTTAATATTAATTGCTTATTATCTTTGTGAAAACCATATTATTCATAAAATTCATCAGACCATATTTTTTATAATTTTGAACATCAAAACATTAACAATTATGAAAAAGCTACTCATTTTAATTATTTTCAGCCTGCTCTTTGCAAATTCTTATGCAAACCCGATTGTTCCTGCTGATACGATGCGAATAGACGGAAAAATGGTACTTTGGTTAATGGTTCCGGGATATCAAGCGGGGTTTGAGTACGGCCGTTTGCTGGGAGAACCGATTGCGGAAGTGATGGAAGAATATGTGATAAACCAGACCTTTGGTGGAGCCTATGGCTACCAGGCAGCGCGGGAAATTTTTGACGAACATTTTATTTACGATCCAAAATACGAGGACATCGCCCAGGGTATGCTTGATGGGATGCAACAGAATGGCGTGGGCATCTTCTCTCCCACCCTTGGTGAAGATTTGAATTTTAAAGATGTTTTAATTGCCAATTCAATTCCTGATTTTACAGCCTTTGGCGATTTTGACATTCGTGGGCCAGGCTGTTCCGATTTGATGAGTTGGGGTGAATCCACACAGAATTCTGAACTTGGCGGTGAATTGGTCATCAGCCGCAATTTAGACTGGGATAACAACCCGTTGCTGATCGATAATGCCTTAATGATAATCTGGGGTTCGGCCGAAGGGCAACGAATCATCACTTTTGGTTTTACCGGCATGATTGGAGCCTTGTCCGGGTTTAACGAATCTGGTGTGATAACATTCCAGAACATGGGAAACCATTACATGACGCCAACAGGAACTGATTTTTACCCGGTAAACCTGGCTCAACGTGACGGCCTTGAAGCCTGGGATTATAACCAGGATGGAGTATGTTCACCGCGTGATGTTACCGACGCGGTTCGTGCTCACCATGTTTCAAGTACTTTCATCATAAATTCAGCCAGCCCCAATAATTTTGATGTGCCTGCGGAAATTCTTGAAATCCATAATTCCATTGGTGAAGAAATCCGCACAGTTGACGAAAACCTTTTTGAGTTGGGAACAAACCTCGCCTCAACAAATCATTTCAGGCGTTTAATGCCTCCTGCATATTGCTACCGCTATAACCGCTTTGTTGATTCTCTGGAACTTTCCAGCGATATGAGCATAGATCGTAACTGGACGGTGCTGCAAGCCGGAGGTGTGAGTACAAATCTTCAAACCATTCAGTACATTCCTTATCAACATTTGTTGCGGTTTTCTTTCGCTGAACCTGGCATACCGGCTTATCAAATCGAACCTACAGAAATAATGGTTGATACCCTTTTTAGCCTGGTCAGCATAAATGACAGGTGGATGAATGAAATGAAATTCCTGCGTATTTATCCAAATCCCTGCCGTAATGCAACAACGGCAACCATCGTATTACCACATGATGGAATCCTTGATCTACACATTTATAATATCAACGGCAAAATTGTTTATCATGATAGTTTTGTGACATTTAAAGGAGAAACCATAAACATACCTTTAAACCTGATGGAATTTGACCAGGGCATTCATTATTGCCAAATTGTTCTTGAAAATGATAATATTGTTTCGTTTTCAGAAACTGAAAAAATTGTGGTTTCGAAATAACCTTTTTATTTTCCTCATTTTTGTTAGTTATTTAGAATGGATAGTAATAACCTATCTATTCAGGTAAGATAATTATACCTTTGCCCCCACAAATTTTAAAATAATAAACTGATTCATTGCGTTTTCTGTACCCAATACATAAAATATTTTTTCGACCATGACTGACAATTATCAAATCCTCATAAAAAAACTTGACGCATTTATTCGGAAATATTATAAAAACCAGATAATCAGAGGTTTAATTTATAGTGTGGCAGCATTGCTCATTTTTTTCCTTACCATAACCCTGGTGGAATATTTTACCTGGCTTGATACAACCGGAAGGACTATCATTTTTTACATGTATTTAGCTATCAGCATTTTAATCATATTGAAACTGATACTAATTCCTCTTTTCAAACTTTTTAAGATTGGTAAAATAATTTCTCATGAACAAGCAGCATCCATTATTGGAAAACATTTTGTAGATGTTGAGGACAAACTCCTTAACACCTTGCAATTAAAAGCTTTAAGTAATTCTGTTCAGGATTCATCGCTTATTAAAGCCAGCATCGATCAGCGCATTGCCGGATTAAAACCGGTCCCTTTCAGCAATGCTATCGATCTGAAAACCAACAGGAAATATCTCAAGTTTGCCATTCCACCGCTTGTAATTATAATGGCATTTCTTTTGGGAGCACCAAATATTATAACTGAACCAACTGCCAGGATCATCAACCATAGCAATCACTACGAAAAAGCTGCTCCGTTTTCATTTGTTCTCGAAAATAAGAATTTACAAGCAATTCAACAGGATGATTACCAAATAAACCTGAAAATTGAAGGTGAAAGCGTTCCTGAAACTGTTGTAATTTATAACGGATCAACGCCTTTCAGGATGAAAAAGAAAAGCAACATTGCTTATAATTATACTTTTCGAAACCTTCAACAGGACGTTAATTTCAAGTTTGAGGCTGAGGGGTTTTCATCGGAAGAATATAAATTAAAAGTCCTTCCACGTCCCATCATCCTTAATTTCGAATCCAAATTAACGTTCCCTGCCTACACAAAAAAGAATGCTGAAAAACTTAATAATACCGGGGATTTGGTTGTACCCGAAGGTACCGAAATTAATTGGGTTTTCAACACCCGTGATACCAGGGAGGTGAACATACGATTTCCGGATTCAATGGTTGCATTAAAAAATCAGGATGATGATTCCTTTACTTTCGTTGACCGGTTTTACAGAAGTCAGCCTTACACCGTTACAACAAAAAATCAGTTTTTAACCAACAAGGATTCTCTTCAATTTGCCATCAGCGTAATTCCTGATGTTTATCCATCAATCAGCATTGAAGAATTTGCTGATTCCGTTTCTATCGACAGAATTTATTTCAGGGGTTTTATCAAAGATGATTGGGGATTTAACAGGTTAAACTTTTTCTTTAAACATGCTGATCGGGATATCCCGGAACAGCAAAGAAAGTTTCAACGCGAAAATTTAAACATCCAGAAAAACGTAAATCAGCAACAATTTTTTCACTATATCGATATTGCTTCGCTTGAACTAAAAGCCGGTGAAGAAGTGGAATACTATTTTGAAGTTTGGGACAATGATGGCGTTAATGGAAGCAAATCTGCCAGGTCGCAGAAAATGATCTATAAAGCTCCTTCGCTCGAAGAAATTGAAGAGAACGCAGAGGCAACCAGTAAAGAAGTTAAAAGCGACATGGAAAATGCACTGAAAGACCTTCAAATGCTACAAAGGGACATTGATGAGCTGAACAAAAATATGTTCGAAAAAAAGTCGCTAAACTGGCAGGATAAGCAACAAATTGAAGACTTGCTAAACAGGCATAAATCCATCCAGGAAAACATCGAAAACCTCCAGGAACAAAACAAACAAAAGATGGAGGAACAGGAAAAATATGAGCAGGTGGATGAAGAAATTCTTGAAAAACAAAAGGAGCTTCAGGAAATGATGGAAGATCTTTTGACCGATGAAATGAAGGAAATGATGGAAGAAATCCGGAAGCTGCTTGAAGAATTAGATAAAGACAAGGTAAGTGAAATGATGGAGGAGATGAAGATGAGTAATGAGGAGTTGGAAGAACAACTCGATCGAAATCTTGAACTATTCAAGCAACTTGAGTTTGAACAAAAACTCCAGGAGGCCATAGATAAACTGAAGGAACTTGCCGAGGAACAAAAAGAACTTTCTGAGGAAACCAAACAAGACGAATCAGGAGAAAACAGTGAAGAGCTAAAAGAAAAACAGGAAGAACTCAACGAGAAATTTGAAGAATTGAGACAGGAAATGGATGAACTTCAAAAGAAAAACGAGGAACTTGAAAATCCAAACCAAATGGAAAATACCGATTCTCAGGAGGAAAGTATCGAAGAATCAATGGAAAAAAGTAGTGATCAATTAGAGCAAAAACAAAATTCTAAAGCATCCGAAAGCCAAAAAGATGCTTCACAAAAACTGCAGGAGTTATCAGAGCAAATGCAACAAATGATGGATTCGATGATGATGGAACAAATGGGAGAGGACATCAATACCCTCAGGGAAATCCTCGAAAACCTCATCCAGATTTCATTCGATCAGGAAGATTTACTCGGTTTTTACATTGATGTGAACACCAATGATCCTAAATATACACAATACATTAAAGAGCAACAAAACCTTGAGGATGATATGCAAATTATTGCCGACTCACTAAAAGCCCTGGCCAAACGGCAGATGATGATCAAACCTTATGTGATGAAAGAACTTGGGGCTATCGATAAAAATATTGAGCAGTCACTTGAAGAAATGGAAAAACGCAGAAAAAATCGTGCGCTACAAACACAACAACTAACGATGACCTCGATGAACAACCTGGCATTGCTTTTAGGAGAATCTCTGGATCAAATGCAACAACAAATGATGTCGATGCAGGCTTCCGGCCAATCATCATGTCCCAAACCAGGAAAACCGGGAGGTGCTCAACAAATGAAATCAATGCGTGGTCTTCAGGAACAGATGAACCAGCAGCTTCAGCAACTACGTGAAGGAAAGAAACCAGGTAAGCAGGGAAAGCAGGGTCAATCGATGAGCGAACAACTTGCAAGGATGGCAGCCCAACAAGCAGCCATTCGCCGAAAAATGGAACAGTTCAGGGAACAATTAAAAGAAGAAGGTCGATTGAGCGATGGTAATGTTTCAAAGATGATCGATGATATGGAAAAAACAGAAAAAGATATCGTAAACGATAATATCACTCGCGAAACCATGCAACGTCAACAGGAAATACTTACGCGCCTGCTTAAATCAGAAAAGGCGGAACAACAACGTGAAGAAGAACAAAGAAGAGAGTCGCAGGAAGCTAAAAATTATAAAACCAGCAATCCGGATGAGTTCTTCGAATTCAATAAAATCAGAAGTAAAGAAGTGGAGTTGTTAAAAACTCTTCCCCCCAATCTTAAACCTTTCTACAAAACCAAAGTCACCGAGTATTTCTATCGGTTCGAATAATTCCCGGTATCCTAATGAACAGCAATATTCAATTTTTCACTGAGGATATCTCCTACTCCGTAAAGCAAAAAAACAAACTCCGGGAATGGATTTCTGCGTGTATCAAGGCTGAAAATCACATGACCGGTGATGTTAATATTATCCTTTGTAGTGATTCCTACCTGCATGAAATGAATGTTGAATATCTTAATCATGATACATTCACAGATATTATAACTTTTGATAACTCCATAGAAGACGAAATTTCCGGAGACCTATTTATCAGCCTCGACAGAATCAGAGAAAATGCACAAAAATATTCAAGAAAAATTTCTGAAGAACAGCATCGCGTAATCATTCATGGAATTTTGCATTTGTGTGGTTATGACGATAAAACAGATGACGAAAAATATAAAATGAGAGAAAAAGAAAACATTCATTTATCGCGCAGGCCTGATAAGCTCAGCAATTCGTGAGGATGTTTCACGTGAAACAATGAAGAAAATGTTTGAAAAATATGATGTAATTGTAGTGGGTGGCGGGCACTCAGGTAGCGAAGCAGCAGCAGCGGCAGCAAACATGGGTTCAAAAACTTTGCTCATCACCATGAACATGAGTAATATTGCTCAGATGTCGTGCAACCCGGCAATGGGAGGCATAGCCAAAGGACAAATTGTGCGAGAGATTGATGCGCTGGGAGGTTACTCCGGGATTGTTACCGACCATACACGTATTCAATTCAGGATGCTTAATAAATCAAAAGGGCCGGCAATGTGGAGTCCGCGTGCACAAAACGACCGCATGTTATTTTCGATGAAATGGCGCGAAATGCTTGAGCAAACTCCAAATCTTGATTTTTGGCAGGATATGGTGGTTGATCTTATTGTAAAAGATAAACGCATAATTGGAGTAAAAACTTCAATGGGGCAGGAGATATTTTCAAAATCTGTGATCCTCACAAATGGCACTTTTCTAAATGGAATCATCCATATTGGTAAAAAGCAATTTGGTGGTGGCAGGATAGGAGAGAAGCCATCAACCGGATTAACCGAATCGTTGGTTAAACTCGGATTTGAAGCTTCACGCATGAAAACCGGGACACCAGTTCGTGTAGATGGGCGTACCATCAATTTTTCGAAAATGGAAGAACAAAAAGGCGATGAAAACCCACAACGCTTTTCGTTTACTGATACACCTAATCTCACCACACAACGTAGCTGCTGGATTACTTATACAAATCCTGTAGTACATGAAGCACTTAAAGTTGGATTTTTGGATTCGCCAATGTTTACCGGAAGAATTGATGGAATCGGACCCCGATACTGTCCTTCCATTGAAGATAAGATCGACAGATTTTCTGATAAAACAAGTCATCAACTTTTTGTTGAACCCGAAGGTTGGAATACGGAAGAGTATTATGTGAATGGTTTTTCTTCTTCCCTACCCGATTACGTGCAATTTGAAGCACTGAGAAAAATTCCCGGTTTTGAAAATGCAAAAATAAAAACATCATTCATTCAAAAATT
>CAYNDN010000011.1:14633-25804 GCA_964395075.1 uncultured Lentimicrobiaceae bacterium
GGCCTGGCTACGCTATCGAATATGATTATTTCCCTCCGGTTCAATTAAAATTTTCACTTGAAACCAAGTTGGTTGAAAATCTCTTTTTCGCAGGGCAAATTAATGGAACTACCGGTTATGAAGAGGCTGGTGCACAAGGTATGATTGCCGGAATAAATGCACATTTAAAAATCAATGAAAAACCTGAATTTATACTTTCGAGATCTGATGCTTATATCGGGGTTTTGATTGACGACTTAATTACAAAAGGTGTTGACGAACCTTACCGAATGTTTACCTCCAGGGCCGAATATCGGATTCTTCTTCGCCAGGATAATGCTGACATGCGTTTAACACCCTTGGGGCATAGTCTGGGATTGATTCATGATGATAGAATTGAAAAAGTAAATCATAAATCGAAAATAATTGATAGCATTAGAAAATTTTTGAGAATGGAAAGTGTATCTCCTGATGAGATTAATGATTACGTCGTAAGTGTTGGTTCAAAACCTTTACCTCAAAAAATTAAAATGGAAAACCTGCTGCTCCGTCCGGAAATAACTTTTGATGGGATGATTAAAAACATTACAACTTTGTCAAATTTCATCGATTCATTAGAAAAAAATCATAAAGATGAAATTCTTGAAGAAACTGAAATCCTCGTCAAGTACGACAATTATATTAGAAAAGAACAAGAAATTGCAAATAAAATATCCAAGCTCGAAAATATTAAGCTTCACGACAATTTTGATTACCAAAATCTGAAATCACTCAGTTATGAAGCCCGGGAAAAATTAAGTAAAATTCGTCCGAAAACCATCGGCCAAGCATCCAGAATTAGCGGAGTTAGTCCATCAGATATCTCTGTATTGGTTGTGTATCTAGGAAGGTAGCACTTTGTTTCACGTGAAACATTAAAGAAAACTATGGAAAAAATTGTAAATTGTCCGATTTGTGATTCCGATAATCTCCATGACAAATATCATATCCGGGATCACTTTTTATCAGATGAAATGTTTTTTTTGACAAAATGTAATCATTGTGATTTCCTTTTTACAAATCCACGTCCCGAAAAATCACAACTTGGAAAATACTATCAGTCTGAAGATTATTTTTCGCACAGTAAAAAGAAAAAAGGTCTGATCACTTTTCTCTACGATTCCATTAAAAAATATTCACTCAGAAAGAAATACAACCTTATTTCCGGATATAAAAACCGTGGACACATTCTGGATATTGGATGCGCAACCGGAGAGTTTTTAAATCATTTTAAAAATCATGCCTGGGAAACCAAAGGCATCGAACCAGCAGAGGAGCCCAGAAATTTTGCCATCAATAATTTTCATCTTGATGTAAAACCAGAGGAACTTTTAAATGAACTTGCCGAAGATAGCTTTGATGTGATCTCGATGTGGCATGTGCTCGAACATGTGCCCGATTTAAATGAGAGAATGCAACAAATCAGTCGGCTTCTTAAAAAGAATGGATTGCTTGTAATTGCCCTGCCAAACTACCAGTCATGGGACGGACAACATTACCAAAATTACTGGGCAGGTTATGATGTACCGAGACACCTTTATCATTTTTCTGAAAAAACGATTACTGCACTTCTGGACAAATACAATTTTTCCATGATCAAAAAGGTGCCAATGAAATTTGATTCTTTTTATGTGAGTTTGTTAAGCGAAAAATACAAGTCAGGAAAGTTAAAATATTCCTCAGCGTTTCTCAATGGATTGAAATCGAATATGCATGCAAAAAAGCATGGAAATAACTTTTCGAGTCTCATTTATCTGTCAAAATTCCAAAATACTTAATTTAAGGCTTTTTGGCGCACTATTTGACCTATGTGGACATACATGTTGCTGATAAGAAAAAATGCTGTTAAACACGCTCAAAATATTTGGAGTTAATGCATTGATTTTTAGGTTGTTAAGGTAATTAATAGATAGATTTTATGAAAAAATATTCAGTTTTACGTAAGCATTTTAAAGTCTATTCGATTTCATTGCTTCTTTCAATCATAATATCCGTTTCATTAACATATATATTTCAGCATAATTTTAATCCTGAACTCAAAACCGAATCCGTACAAAAAATTATCCTGCAAAAAGAAAAGGAAATTTCAGCTGAATTGGAATTTCTGGAAAATGAATACGCAAAAAATCAGGATTCAATTTTTAATTTGCTCCACAGGTATAAACATGCATATCATTTCAAAGGATATTTATTCAGGATTCGAAAAGGAGGTAATACAATTTTCTGGTCAGATAACAAGATTCCGTTCAAGCAAATCAAATTAGATAATGAAAACAAAGTATTTAATTCTGGTAATGGATGGTATCGAAAAATCAAATTAGAAAACGACGGAATAATATATGAAGGATTCTATTTGATCAAAAGAAATTTTAATTATCAAAATGATTATCTCGAAAATACTTATCATTCAAGCTATGGTTTATCCGGTTCAATAGGTTTCAACATCAACCAGGATTCAGCATACAATATATTTGATAAAAACCAACAGTATCTTTTTTCAATCACGTTTAATGAGAAAGATTCGCTAACAAATTTTGAAATATCAATACTCTTTATTTTTTATCTGCTTTGCTTCTTATTGCTTACTGCTACTGTTTATGAATTGCATTTTGCATTTTTCATCAAAACAAAAAAACGGCTTCTATTTGTTATCGGGTTTGTAATTGACCTGCTCATCATCAGAGCACTGATTTTTTATTTTGAGGTACCCCGGATTCTTTATCAGTCAGAATTATTTTCACCGCTATATTATGCCTATTCTGACCTTATTCCTTCCCTCGCTGATTTATTCCTTCATGTATTAACATTGGTCATTATTTCATTTTTCCTCTTTTACCATCTCAAATTCAATTACCGAAATCTCAGAAAAAAAGCTTTTCATAAATACTTAGTTATTGTTTCATTATTCATTCATATCTATATTTTTTTCAATGCGGTTGATTTTGTGATTCAAAGCTTAATTATTGATTCGAGCATATCACTCGATCTTAATTCGCTATTCGAACTTTCATGGATGAGTTTTGTTAGTATTTTAATTATTTCACTCACCATTCTATCCTATATTTTAATAACATCCAAGCTGGCATTTATTGCATATAAGTTTAGCCATACACTAATAAAATATTTGATATCCGCATCTTTTGCATTTGTGGTTTACCTGACTTTTTGCATCATCAAAGGAAACTGCAACCTATGGCCACTCATTTTTGTTTACCTGTACATTTTATCTTTTGGACAGTTCTTTTACAGCAAGGTTTTTCAATTCAATCTCGGTAGTATCGTTTTTTATGTATTGCTGTTTTCTGTTTTTTCAACTTATGCGCTTCACAATTATAATGATGATAAAGAAAAAGAAAAACGTAAATTACTCGCTGTTGAACTGGCTTCCGAACAACGTGACCCTCTTGCAGAATTTCAATACTTTGATGAACTTAACAAAATTGAAAATGATGAAAAATTATACACTTATTTAAAAAATTATGATACGGAATATACCTCCTATTCAGATTTTACGGATTATTTTATCTCAAATTATTTTAAAGGTTACTGGGAAAAATATGAATGTCAACTTACGGTATGTTCACAAAACGACGATTTAATAATAGAACCTACTGAAATTGAAATGAATTGTTTTTTGTTTTTTGAACAAAAGATAAAAAATGATGGTTATCCGACTGAAACTGAAAATTTTCACTTCATAAATTATGGTCCAGGCGAAAATGGATATATTTCCGTTATCGATCTTTCGGATTCAACAAATCATGATATTTTTCCCAAAATATTCGTAGAACTTTTTCCAAAATTCAGTGGGAGAAATTTAGGATTTCCTGATTTATTGGTGAATAAGGATATTGACAAATCACCCAATATAGCATCTTATTCTTATGCAAAATATCAGGAAGACGAAATGTATAAAAGGGTAGGGGAGTACGTTTATAATTTTGATTTGGCAAAAAATCCTGTTTCTAAAAACCAATTCTCATTTTATGATGAAAACGGATTTAATCATTTAAATTATCGAATAGATGAAAATAAAAATCTGATTATCAGCAAGAAAAACAAAAATATACTGGATATTCTTGCACCATTCTCTTACCTTTTTCTGTTTTACATTTTTACATTTGGACTTTTATTCTTCATTTTCATTTTCCCATTTGCACGCAAGTCAACAAAACTGAGTTTCAGAACACGCGTGCAAATTTCAATATCTTCAGTTATCCTGTTTTCATTTATCGTTATAGGTATATTTACATTAATTTATATAGACAATTTAAATGAACAAAAAAACAGGGACATATTAAGCGAAAAAACACATTCTGTTCTGGTTGAGATGCAACACAAGTTTTCTGATACTGAGCATTTTGATGATAATACATCAAATAAACTTTCGGAATTACTGATAAAGTTTTCAAATGTTTTTTTTACTGATATTAATTTGTTTGACCTGGATGGAAAATTGATTTCATCTTCAAGAACTCAAATATACGATGAACAACTCATCAGTCGCTTCATTCATCCTGAGGCTTTTAAAGTACTTTCAATTGAAAACAGTACGCTATTTATTCATGAAGAAAATATTGGAAAACAGGAGTATTTATCAGCCTATATTCCATTTGTAAATAGTATGGGCACTGTAATTGCTTATTTAAACCTACCCTATTTTGCCAAGGAAAATGACCTAAGGAAAGAAATTTCGACCTTCCTGGTTGCCTACATAAACATATATGTAATTTTAATTGCCATTTCAATTTTAATTGCCATTTTGATCTCAAATTATATTTCACGTCCCATCAAAATGATTATGATGAAGATAAGACAGGTAAAATTAGGAGGGGAAAATGAGACCATCGACTGGAAACGTAAAGATGAAATTGGGCAATTGGTTGAGGAATACAACCGTATGATTTATGAGCTGGCAATGAGTGCGGAATTGTTAGCGAGGTCGGAGCGTGAATCGGCCTGGAGAGAAATGGCTAAACAAATCGCACACGAAATAAAGAATCCGCTTACGCCTATGAAGTTGAGTGTGCAATATCTTCAACGTGCTTGGAAAAACAATACACCGGATTGGGAAAACCGATTGGATAAATTTACCCAAACCATGATTGAACAAATTGATTCATTATCAATTATTGCCTCAGAGTTTTCTGATTTTGCAAAAATGCCGCTGGCAAATAAGGAAAATACGAATCTGGCAGAAACCATTAAAAGCTCTATAAGTCTCTTTAAAAATTATCACCACATCACCATAAAGTTTGATTACAACTCAAATAAAAATTTCTATGTTTTTGTTGACAGGGAACAGCTTCTTAGGGCACTTAATAATCTGCTAAAAAATTCAATTCAAGCCATTGCTGACAAACCTGATGGAAAAATTACAATAACCCTCAAACAAAATTATAAGGAACACATCATCGAAATTCTCGATAATGGTGGCGGTATTCATGAGGATATATCGTCTAAAATTTTCTCGCCAAATTTCACAACGAAATCTGGTGGAATGGGCCTTGGTTTGGCAATAGTAAAAAATGTGATTGATAATTCAGGAGGGACAATCAGCTACGAATCAAAAAAGGGCAGGGGCACAACTTTTATTATTATGCTCCCTGCCGTATAATCTTTTTTAAAGTGGAATGTTTCCGTGCTTCTTGGGTGGGTTTTGTTCACTTTTATTCTGGGTCATTTCAAGTGCCTGTATCAGCTTTTTCCTGGTTTCACGAGGATAGATGATCTCATCAATGTAACCAAGCTCAGCAGCTTTATATGGGCTTGCAAAAGCAATTTTGTACTCTTCAACTGCTTTTTTACGCTCTTCTTCATTTAATTTACCACGATATAAAATATTTACAGCACCTTCAGGCCCCATTACTGCAATTTCAGCAGTTTGATATGCCAGGTTAACATCAGCTCCAATGTGTTTACTCGACATCACATCGTAGGCTCCACCATAAGCTTTACGTGTAATTACGGTAATTTTTGGAACGGTAGCTTCAGAATATGCATAAAGCAATTTCGCACCATGCTTTATTATACCTCCAAATTCCTGTGCAGTACCCGGCAAAAATCCCGGGACATCTTCAAAAGTAATTAACGGAATATTAAAAGCATCACAAAAACGTACAAACCTGGCTGCTTTCATAGATGAATTAATATCGAGAACACCGGCCAGTACTTCGGGTTGATTGGCCACAATTCCAACTGAACGTCCATCAATTCGGGCAAATCCTACAATTATATTTTTGGCATAATGTGGCTGAACTTCAAAGAAATTATGATTATCGACTACAGTACAAATAATTTCCTTCATGTCGTAAGGCTTATTCGGATCATCCGGAACAACTTTATCCAGTTTTTCATCAATTCTGCCAGGATCATCGGTGCTTGGTTTTCGGGGCGGGTCTTCCATATTATTTGATGGGAGATAGCCTATTAATTCCCTTACCATTTGCATGGTCTGCTCATCATCATCACCAGTAAAATGCGCAACTCCACTTTTTGCATTATGGGTCATTGCACCACCAAGTTCTTCTTTTGTAACTTCTTCGTGGGTAACGGTTTTTATCACATCCGGACCGGTTACAAACATGTAGCTGGAATTCTTTACCATAAATATAAAATCTGTAATAGCAGGAGAATAAACAGCTCCTCCGGCACATGGTCCCATAACAGCTGAAATTTGTGGTATTACCCCGGAAGCCTTGGTATTTAAAAAGAAAATATCGGCATACCCGGCCAAACTTTGAACACCTTCCTGGATTCGGGCTCCTCCGGAATCGTTCAATCCTATAACTGGTGCACCCATTTTCATAGCAAGTTTCATGATTTTTACAATCTTATCCGCATTTGCCCTTGACAGTGTACCTCCAAAAACAGTAAAATCCTGGGCAAAAACATAAACCAGTCGTCCGTCGATTTTACCATAACCGCTTACCACGCCATCACCTAGAATTTTATTGCTTTGCATGTTGAAATCTGTGGCCCTGTGGGTCATAAATTTATCCATTTCAACAAACGTTCCCGGATCTATTAAATCTTCTATGCGCTCTCTTGCAGTCTTTCTTCCTGCATTATGCTGGCGGTCAATACGTTCCTTGCCTCCGCCCTGTTCAGCTATTTTATTCTTTAATTCAAACTGTTTTATTTTTTCTTCCAAAGTAGCCATAGTCCTGATTTTCTCTGTTATAAATTTATTCAACTACTACTAAAGTTTGATTTCCATCAATGGTATCACCTTCCTTAACTAGGATTTCTTTTACAATCCTGTCTTTTTGAACCTTGTATTCACTCTCCATTTTCATGGCCGAAACCACAATTACGGTATCACCGGCTTTAACTTCATCACCAACACTAACAGGAATTTTCACTACTTTACCTGGCATCGGGCTGGATATTTTCCTTATGTCATCAAACTCATCACCACTTCTGTTCTTCCTGTATTTTGCTTCAGCATCAATGATCTCAACATCGTAAGAATGATAATAGGTATTCACATTATAATGGCGGATATCATCTTTTTCAATCAATTCGAGGTTGTAGGAAACATTTTCATAAATCACCGAGTAAACGCCCTGTTCCACCATCATTGCATCCAACTTATAAAGCTGGCCATCTACTTCTATTTCATAAAAATTTTCATCATGTTTATGTAGTTCAACATGAGCCGTTCTATCGTTTATTTGAATTTCCAGTGACATATTCAATTAAATTTATAATTTCATCAATGATTTCCTGCGTCCAAAATCTTTCCAGGCATTCCCATTGCAGCTTCCACCATCAATTGCACCATGACTTACTTTGTCGATACGATTTTTATAATGAATGTAAGCAGCAATCAGGGCAATGTCCTGACATTTATCGCCACATGGTTGTTTTTCCATTAGAAATTCCATGTTCTTCTCTATGAAGTGGGTGTTATAATTTCCGCTTTTAAAATCCTTATTTTCCATGATCCTGGCCAGGAATGGAATGGAAGTTTTTATGCCGGTAATTTTGTATGCATACAAAGCTCGTTTCATTCTCGAAATGGCTTCATCACGTGTACGTGCCCAAACTATTAACTTGGATATCATCGGATCGTAGTGGATGGGAATTTCATAGCCTTCATAAACGTAACCGTCATGACGAACACCTAAACCAAGCGGTTCAGTAATGTGTTTAATTATTCCTGGTGAAGGCATAAAATTTTTGTCAGGATCTTCTGCATAAATACGGCATTCAATGGCGTGGCCCAATTGTTCCAGTTCATCCTGTTTAAGGGTAAGTTTTTCGCCCTGTGCAATTTTAATTTGTTCTTTCACCAGGTCAACGCCAACAACGCGTTCGGTAATTGGATGTTCCACCTGAAGACGCGTATTCATCTCCAAAAAATAATAATTCAATTCGTCATCCACAATGAATTCGATAGTACCGGCTCCATGATAATTTACAGCCGTTGCTGCAGCCACAGCATGCTCACCCATCTCTTTTCTTATCTCATCATTCATAAGTGGAGAAGGTGTTTCCTCGATTACTTTTTGATGCCGGCGCTGAACCGAACATTCACGCTCAAAAAGATGGATTGTATTTCCGAATTTATCGGCAAGCACCTGAAACTCGATGTGATGGGGCGATTCGATATATTTTTCAATATAAACTGCATCATTTCCAAAAGATGATTTTGCCTCAGATTTGGCCGACCTAATGGCACCTAAAATATCCTTTTCATTTTTTACAAGGCGCATGCCTTTTCCACCTCCACCGGCCGAAGCTTTAATCATTACCGGAATACCTATCTCCTTTGCCTTTTCAACAGCAATGTTTTCATCTGTGATGGGTTCAACAGTTCCGGGAACAACCGGCACCCCTGCGTCTATCATTCTTTTTCTTGCCGTAATTTTATCACCCATACTTGTAATGGCATAAGCATCAGGTCCAATAAAAATAATTCCCTCCTGTTTGCATCGATCAGAAAAAGTGGCGTTTTCTGATAAAAAACCATATCCTGGATGAATAGCATCTGCTCCTGAGTGCTTTGCAACTTCAATGATTTTTTCGATTTTAAGATAACTTTCGGAAGAAGGTGACGCTCCAATGTGATAGGCTTCGTCAGCATATCTTACGTGCATCGAAGTACGGTCAGCGTCTGAATAAACTGCAACCGATCTGATTCCCAATTCTCTGCATGAACGCATGACGCGGATGGCTATTTCACCGCGATTTGCTACCAATACTTTTTTAATCATACATCACTACGGTTTAGTGAGCTAATTTTCAATACTATGCAAAACTAAAATATTTTCATTATTGAGATCAATTTTAAATAGTTGTGAAAATTATAACAACCATGTCATACTGATATTCAGTGAAGTATAAGTTTTACCCATTTGTTAAATTAATTTAAACAAAATTAAAATTAGCATGTTTCAATTCTAGTTTGCCCTATTCATAAACATTTATGATTATTTACTAAATCAAAGAAAATCAATAGCCCCATCATTTATGACGGGGCAAAATATTTCTACACTGTTGAATCCACCTCCTACAACTTTCTTGAATTATGAAGTTAGATTAACCCAATTTTTTTAGAAATTTCCAACATCCGGTCGATGGGTTTTCTTGCTTTTCCTATCACATCCTCCGGAAGGATAATCTCAGGTTTTCCGGTGTTCATGCAATTGTACAATTTCTGAATGGTGTTCATTTTCATGTAAGGACAGTCGTTGCATGAACAGGTATCATCGGTAGGCACAATGATAAATTCTTTATCAGGAGAGTCTTTTTGCATTTGGTGGATGATGCCGGTTTCTGTTGCCACAATAAATTTTTTAGCCTCATCCTTTTGGGTAAATTTCAGCATGGCGGTGGTTGACCCTACAAAATCAGCCAAAGCAAGCACCGGTGCCTGGCATTCGGGATGAGCAATGAGTTTTGCATCCTTGTTTTCGGCCCTCAGTTTTATGATTGCCTCTGTTGATAGTATGTCATGTACCTCACATGTTCCATCCCACAAAACCATATCTCTGCCGGTTACACGGCTTACATAGCCACCCAGATTTTTATCAGGTGCAAAAATTATTTTTTGTTCTTTCGGGAATGATTCAACAATTTTTACTGCATTGCTGGATGTACAAATCACGTCCGACATTGTTTTTATTGCAGCCGAACAATTTATGTAGGAAATAACAACATGATCAGGATGCTGCTCCTTGAATTTTGCAAAATCATCGGGCGGACAAGAATCAGCCAACGAGCAGCCCGCATTCAGATCGGGCAGAACAACTTTGTTTTTCGGATTCAGGATTTTTGCTGTTTCAGCCATGAAATGCACCCCGGCAAAAACAATCATTTCAGCATCCGTTTCAACAGCTTTTTGCGCCAAGCCTAAACTATCTCCAATGTAATCAGCCACATCCTGAATTTCGGGAACCTGATAAAAATGAGCTAACAAAACAGCATTTTTTTCTTTTTTCAATTGTTCTATTTTTGCTGCAAGATCGGTACTTTTTGAAACATTGTTTTTTGCTGTCATTACTGAATTCTTATTATTATATATTTATTTAAAAATTATTATTTGTTATTAATATGCTGTTGAAACCGTGAAAAAAAAACATCGTTTAAACTTGCATTTTTCACTTTTAAAATGTTGTTAACATTCCCTGAAAATTTAACTGCTTGATTTCGCATAGATAAAAAAAGAAGATGCTGAAAATTCACAATGGTTTCAACAGTTATTAATTCATAAATTCATGTTACTTTTATTAAAAAATGTGTTCATTATGTAGTTAAAATTAACTCATAAAAGCAGGCTATTGTTAATATCCATGATTCATTAAGTTGATTTTGTTAATAAGCTCAGAACTTTCTACAATTTCGACACAAATGTAAACAGATATAAACAGATTTCTGTTTAAAAACTCAAACATCCTGAAAATGTTCTGACTACGAAAATCAGGTATGAAAATGTAATTTTTCGGTTGATTTTTGGCACCAACAAGTTACATTTTTTTGAGTGAATAGAAGAATTTCTATTTCAGGCTTTTGAAAGATATTTTCCTGATTTTTTGATTTTTGCCGCTAATACCGTTTTTGCAATTTATCTTTACTTTTGACAGATAATTTATTAACATTTTCGTAAATGACAGTAGAACAAAACATTATACCAATCGGTAGTGATC
>CAYNDN010000012.1:0-6479 GCA_964395075.1 uncultured Lentimicrobiaceae bacterium
GCCTACTGGATACTGCTGACTGCCAACTTTTTGAAAACAAACACTAATCAGCAAAATCCAGAAAAATGTAGTTTTAATTGTGTAAATTTTTCTGGATTTTAATTAATTTATTGTTTGTTAATTATTTAACCCCGCCATAAATGACGGGGCATAACATATTCCCACTGATTATATTTCCTCCTATATTTTTCTTGAATTATTGAGGTTAGAAAAATCTTTCAAAAAAAATGATTTTTTTTGGTAGGGTAATTTTGCTCTCATGCGGTATGTCATTGAAAGTTTAATTCAATAACCGTTTAAAAACTCAAAGCAATGAAAAATTTCAAGTTTAAATTAGCCTTGATTTTCGTTTTAGGATTAGTTGTTTCGATGACGTCCTGCAAGAAAGATGAAACCACTTCACCGGAATCTGCTGATATCTCAACGGCAGAATATGATGCTTTAGCAGAAGGTATATTCACCGATGTTGGAAATATCACCGATGAAGCTTACGGATTAGGCAACGGAAGCCTCAAATCTACTGAAGATGATGATGGAAGAATCATCGGGCCTTGTGCCACCATCACCCTTGACACCACAATTATCCCACATGAACTAACGATAGATTTTGGAGAGGAAAACTGCCTGTGCCTGGATGGACGCTATCGCCGTGGGAAAATTATTAAAACATTTTCTGGTAGGTATTACGAGCCTGGAACTGTTCACACAGTTGGATTTGATGAATATTACGTGAACGATCATCTTGTGGAAGGCAGCAGGGTTGTAACCAACATGGGCTACAACGATGACGAAAACATGTATTGGACCGTAGTTGTGGAGGCCCAGATTACTATTCCATCAGAAAATGCTGAAACCGAAGGCGTGACTTTTGGTTGGAACGCTTCAAGGGAGCGCGAATGGCTTGAAGGTGACGATACGCCAATCAGGTGGGATGATGTGTTTTTGCACACCGGTTCTTCAGAAGGTGTTCGCCCATCAGGTGCATCCTGGACAAAGGAAATTATCATTCCACTCCGCCGTGAACTAACCTGCAGGTTCCTGGTTTCTGGTTCTATCGAAATTGTGCCTCAAGACAGGCCTGTTAGGCTACTGGACTATGGTAACGGCGATTGTGACAACATTGCAACGGTTACCGTTAACGGTCAAACATATACAATTTACCTCAGATAGTTTTGGATTTTGTGAATGATTCCCGGATCATTAGTTCCGGGAGTTTTTCCTTTTTCCAAGAAAGCGTGAAAACCTGTAATAAAATTGGGGATTGATTAATTTTGAGGTTAGAATAACCAAAATAGTAAGCGCTTGACAAAGGATCAGTTTAGGAAAATATTTGAGGATAACTTTGATGCCGTAAGGAATTACATCTATTACCGCTCAGGCGATCAGGAGCTTGCCACCGATATTACACAGGAAACGTTTATGAAGGTTTGGGAGAAGCAGTTCAGGTGGAATGCAGATAAAATCAAACCTCTGTTGTTTAAAATTGCCGGGGATGTATTTGTGAGTTCATACAGAAAGAAGCAAACAGAAATGAACTTTCAGTTATCCCTGAAAAGTAATCAGACATTCGAGTCACCTGAGAGCCAGGTTGAATTTGAGGAATTAAAATCCACGTATGAAAAAGCTATAAAAGGTTTACCGGAAAAACAGCGCATCGTATTTTTAATGAGCAGGATGGATGGTTTGAAATATCATGAAATTGCTGATAATTTGGGGATCGGGATTAAGGCCGTTGAAAAGCGCATGAACCTGGCCCTGAAACATCTCAAACTTAATTTGGACAGATAATATGAAAAGCGAAGATCAAAATATAAATAAGCACCAAGATAGCTTTGATGAGTCGTTTTTCTCCAAAGTAGAAATCTCATACAATTCCGGCAAGCAGGATGTATGGGCTCAAATGGAAAGTAAGCTTGAAGAAGAGCCTCGAGGCAGAAAAGTTCAATTCAATAACTCAAGGGTGTTTATGGCTGCTGCGGCAACGGTAATTGTCCTGCTAAGTTCTGCCCTCGTAATGAGATTCTATTCACAGACTGTTACTACAAATACCGGCCAGCGGGAAATCATTACTCTTCCCGATAAATCCACCGTTGAACTAAATGCCGGAAGTACATTGAAGTATTATCCATTGTGGTGGAGATTCAACCGTAGCCTGGAGTTGACGGGAGAAGGATATTTTGAAATTGCCAAAGGCGAAACACTGGAGGTTGTTTCGTCAAACGGTACCACAGAAGTCCTCGGTACCAGTTTTAACATCTATAACCGAACGAATGAGTACAGGGTTACCTGTTTCACCGGCAAGGTAAAAGTTACTTCTGTCACCAAAAAAGAGGTTGTGTTAACCCCGGATTATCATGCTGAAATTGATGCCTCCGGAAACATTCTGGTAAATAAAATTGAAAGTTCTGCAGAATCACCTGATTGGCAAAATGATATGTTCAGTTTTTCATCGGTTCCGTTAACCGATGTTTTTGAGGAACTCGAACGCCAATACAATATTGAAATAGCCCTTCAGCAGCCAACCTACAAGGTTTATACCGGTTATTTCCCGAAAAGCCCCGATATAGAAATTCCATTATCCATCATTTGCAAGCCATTTGGTCTTACTTTTGTTAAACAATCCGACCGCAATTATCTGATTGTTCAAAAGTAAAACACCGAATGCTGAGGTTTTTAGTTTTCATATCCTTATTATTAGGAATGGCATTACAGGCACAATCTCAAGCTGTGCTTATTAATGCAAATAAAAAACCCCTGAACCTGCTTCTGCAGGATATCAGCAACGATCATGATATTCATATTTCGTTTGATGATGAGATGCTGTCCGGGTTTCTCGTTTCGGTTAATCAGGAATTCAGTAACCCTGAAGAAGCCATCCAAAATATCGTAAAACCATTCCCTTTAACTGTTGAAAAGGTTGGCGGAGTTCTGGTTATTTTCGAGAATGAAACTTCTGAGAAATCAATTCAAATTAAAAATTATCGTATCTCAGGGCAAATCCTTGAAACAGAAACAAGGGAGCCTTTGCCCTATTCACACGTTACAATCAACGGCCACGCAATGGCAACAGATATAACCGGCAATTTTTCTTTCATTTCCGAGGGCGACAGTATTTTCAATTTAAAGGCCAGCCAGCTTGGGTATTTCATTTTGGATACAACTTTAGTTGGTGATGGCGATCATAAGTTGTTACTGATACCATCGGTTATTGGTTTGAAAGAGGTTGTGATTACAGATCAGGTCATCGAAAAAGCTACTCAGATTGGTCAGCAGGCCGGAGTGGAAAAGCTGAACCATAAAACTGCAAATTTCCTCCCGGGATTTGGTGATAATTCGGTTTATAACCTCATGCGGCTCCAGCCCGGTATTCTGGCAAGTGGCGAACAATCCGGCGAGCCGGTGATTTGGGGAGGGTATGCCGGCCAGAGTAAAGTAACTTTTGACGGCTTCACACTTTATGGGCTCAAAAATTTCAACGACAACATCAGTGTTTTTAATCCACTCATCACCAAAGACATCAATATTTTTAAAGGCGGTTATGATGTGAGATACGGAGAACGAGTAAGTGGAATTGTGGAGGTTACCGGTAGAAACGGGAATATGCAAAAACCGTCGTTTGAGATTTCAATCAATAATATGACGCTGAACGGAGTAGTTGAAACACCACTGAAAAAAAATCGAAGTTCCCTGCTTTTGTCGTTCCGGCAAACCTATTTCGATTTGTATAACCCACTGGATGTGGAACTTAGAAGAAATCAAAACCAAAACAACAACTCCAGGGATGTTACCGTAGAACCGGATTACAGCTTCCGCGATCTCAATTTGAGATATTCGCATATTTCAAAAGGTGGTGACCTTTTTTATATCAGCCTTTATGGTTCAGGCGATGATTTTGCTTATGATGTAAATGAACCTCTCCAATACGTGAGTTTCATTAAAAAAACAGGGGAAAGGATTGATCAGTATGGTGGAGCTGTTTTTTATGGCAAAAGGTGGAGAAATGGTAATTCATCAAATTTCAAGCTGGCAGGCACTCAAATGAAATCTGAATTCGACAACTTGCAGCTTTTCAAAAATGAGCAATTTCAATACGAGAACATCACGCAGAATTTCACAAGTACCAATAAGGTTGACGAATACAACCTGGATGTTGAAAATGTTTTCACGGTTACCAAAAATCAAACTTTTGAATTCGGTGGCGGATTTTATCATAATAAAATTGAGTTGGTAGAAGACACCTTCAACGTAAATCTTGTAGATATTCAAAATAAGGCTACTCGGGGATATTTGTTTTTTCAGGATGTGATTTCCAATGATCAAGGCAGCAACATAAAAATCGGGATGCGCATGAGCTATGCTGATAACATGCAAAAATTCTTCCCGGAACCCAGAATTTCAACTTCTGTCCAAATTGCTGAAAACTGGAAGTTCAATGCGGCCTGGGGTATATACAACCAGTTTTTGGTGAATACTTCAGTGGTTGATGAAAATGGCAATTATCGGTATATCCGGGCTTTGGCCAATGGTGAAGATGTACCTGTTATAAGCTCTTCACATTATGTTTTGGGAACCTCCTATTCCAACAACAATTTTCTGTTTAGCCTTGAAGGATTTTATAAAACCACCTCTGGCATCTCAAGATATGTCAATTCCCAAAAATTAAACATCGAGGATGTTTTTGAAGGTGATAGCAAAAGTTATGGGCTGGATTTGATGATGCAGGCTGAGTTTGATCACCTTCAGGCATGGATTGCATATACCCTGGCTAAAGTGGAGGAAAAATATGAATATCAGATCAAACAAGAATACAGACCTGCATTGCATGATCAGCGTCATGAACTGAAACTGGCATCCCTCTTTAATTTTGATCCCTGGTATTTTTCAGCAAGCTACGTTTATGGTTCCGGCTTTCCCTTAGGCACATTGTCTATCTCGGGATACGAGGAACCGCAAAGTTACAGCCGGCTGGATGTTTCCTTTACGTATCGTTTTAAGCTTACTAAACCACAAATTGAAACGGGGATTTCCATTCTCAATGTGCTGAACACACAAAACCTGAAGTATGAGAATTTTGAACGCGTACCGGCCATTCAAAATGCATCTATCAATATTTATTCGGAAGCTATACCTTTTACCCCTGCACTTTATTTGAAGATTGCGTTGAATTAAACGGCTATATTTTTAATCCTTTCGAAAGAGCCAACTAACAAAATGTAAGTTACAAATTGTTAGTTACATTTTGTTAGTTACATAATGTTGATTATCTTTGTCGATATGAAAGATAATCCATTTCCAACCATACAATACCTGGGCCCGGAAACTTTTTGCGATAGGGAAAACGAAACAAAGTCTGTAATTTCTAACATTCAAAGCAGGAATTCCACAACCCTTACGGCAATACGCAGAATGGGAAAAACCGGGCTGATATTTCATGTTTTTGAACAGTTAAAAGATGAAATTATTCCCATTTATACAGATATTTTAACCACAACCAACAAAATTGAATTTGTAAATACGCTATCGGCAGCAATTGTTAGTGCCACGCCAGAGAAGTCTCCGATAGGGAAAAAAATCTGGAATTTTATTAAATCGTTGAGGCCTGTGATAAGTTTCGATCCGCTAAATGGAAATCCACAGGTAAGTTTTGTTGGGTCAGAAAAAAAAGCTGAAAATGATATTTATGCATTGCTGAATTTCCTCAATGGGCTGAATAAAAAGATAGTGATTGCCATTGATGAGTTTCAGCAGATTTTAGAGTACCCGGACAAAAACATGGATGCCTGGCTGCGTTCGATAATGCAAACACTGCCCAATATTGTTTTTATTTTTTCCGGAAGCCAACGGCATCTCATCACACAATTATTTGCTGACCCGGCAAGGCCATTTTACAGGAGTACACAGATTTTGCATTTTGGTTCTATCCCCAGAGAAATCTATAAAAACTTTATCCGGGTGCAGTTCGCAATCTATAAAAAAAGCATTATTGATGATCTTGCCGGTGACGTTTATGATTGGGCTTCCGGACACACATATTACGTGCAGTTATTGTGCAACAGATTGTTTATGAATGCCGGTAAATTGATTTCTCATGAAAAAATTCAAACTGAAATCATTAAAATTTTAAAGGAACAGGAAATCATTTTTTTTCAATACCGTGATTTGCTTACCAGGCCACAATGGAATTTACTTAAAGCCATCGGGTTGGAAGATATTGCTACCTCACCAACATCATCAGCATTTATAAAAAAATATAATCTTGGAAGCTCTGCTACTGTATTGCGCTCTCTGGATTCACTGTTAACCAAAGAAATGATTTACCTTGAAAGTACCGAAACCGAAAAACAATACCTGGTTTATGATGTGCTGCTTAGAAGATGGCTTCAGTTGAAGTTTGGTAACCGATGATAAAAAACGAATCAATCATGCCGCAAGGCCCTCACAGGATCAATCCTTGCGGCGCGGGCTGCCGGGTAAAGTCC
>CAYNDN010000012.1:6489-24723 GCA_964395075.1 uncultured Lentimicrobiaceae bacterium
ATGGCTCACCAGCATGGCGTATCTTTAAAGGTTGTGATAAATAAAATACTTGCTACCTTCACATAGCCAGTTTAATCCTGAAAAACTAATATTCAGGGCTGGAATTATTTCTAAATTTGTAGAAAAATAAGGTTATGACAACCGAAGAGATAAATCATATTATTTCAAATGGTGAAGGGATTAATACTGAATTTAAGACGGCTGAATTTGAATTGGGTAAAAATACATTTGAAACAATTTGTGCTTTTCTGAACAGGAGTGGCGGTACCTTGATATTAGGTGTTGACGATAATGGCTCCATAAGGGGAATAGCAGATTGGGCATTACAAACGATTCTCGACACCCTCGTTACAGGATTTAATGACCCACGGCAGTTGAGCCCAACTTTTTATCTTTCTCCAAAGCACGTCAAGTTGGAAGGCAAAAACATTATTTCTATAATAATTCCTGAAAGCTCTCAGGTTCATCAAACTACCGGTAAAATCTTTGATCGGAATGAGGATGGAGATTTTGATATCACTGGTAATCATGAATTGGTAAAGAATTTGTACCAGCGCAAAACCAACGTTTTTGCAGAAAATACCATATATCCATACCTGCAAATTAACGATCTGCGAGCTGATTTGATTGATAAAGTCAGAATTATGGCAGGGAATACCCGCCCTAATCATCCCTGGCAAAGCATGAATAATGAAGAATTATTAAGGAGTGCCAGACTTTTTCAGACTAACTTCAAAACCAATGAATCCGGCTACACACTTGCTGCTGCATTAATTTTTGGAAAAGATGAGGTACTCCAAAGTATCTTGCCTGCTTATAAGACTGATGCCCTGGTCCGCATTGTAAACACTGATCGTTATGATGATCGTGATGAAGTGAGAACAAACTTAATCGAAAGTTATGATCGCTTATTGGCATTTGTTCAAAAACATCTTCCTGATCCATTTTACCTGGAGGGTGATCAAAGAATTAGCCTGAGAGATGTAATATTCCGTGAGGCAATTATCAATACTTTAATACACAGGGAATTTACAAATGCTTTTCCAGCCCGTTTAATTATTGAAAAAGATCAGGTAATTATCGAAAATTGGAATATACCTGTCAAACACGGAGTTATTTCTCCGGAACTATTTTATACCCACCCCAAAAATCCGAATATTCTTCAACTGTTCAAAGAAATAAGATATGCTGATGAACTTGGATCAGGGGTAAGAAATATGTTTAAGTATTCAAAAATTTATTCAGGCGGCAAGTTACCTGAGATAAAAGAAATGGATACTTTTAGAATCACGATACCGTACAATAGTAGGGAAGAAATTGATAATACTGTTACATATGCCAAAGGAAGTAATGCAAATTATAACATTGAGGGAGTAAATGAGGGAGTAAATGAGGGAGTAAATGAGGGAGTAAATGAGGGAGTAATAGAGGCTGTATCTGAACCTGTTAAAAATGGAATGATAAAAGTTGTTGGATTTGTTTACAATAATGAAGGTGTTCGAGCCAGCAAAATTGCACAGAACTCCAATGTTTCTGTGGCTACCATAGAAAGATACATTACCATTTTAAAAAAAGTTGGTTTGATTGAATTTGTTGGTGTTCCAAAAACCGGAGGATATTTTTTAACACAAAAGATAAAGTCAAAAATCGAATCGAAAACAAAGCTGGATTAATCTAAACCAGAATAATTACGAAATCCACTTCAGAAAAGATTTGATTTATCGCTAATCATGCCTCAGCGCACGCACTGGGTCAATCCTTGCGGCGCGGGCTGCCGGGTAAAGCCCTGCAGCCAGGCTGATGATGATTGAAAATGCGATGGCTCCCAGGATGAGCCAAACAGGGAAAAAGAACATATCAACGGGTTCCATGCCATCGGGTAGAAAATAAGAGTTCATCACCATATTGGCAATGCGCGTTACGCCCCAGCCCACAAGCAGCCCAAACAAAGCACCGATCAGTCCAATCACACCTACCTCCACAAAAAAGATCATCCGGATTTCGGTTTCGCTGCCGCCGATGGCTTTCATGATACCAATTTCCCGCTGCCGCTCCAAAATCGACATCACCATTGTGTTGATGATCCCCAGTCCGGCCACGATTAAAGCAATGGCACCCACAGCTCCCAGCAGAGAATTCATCAGCAGAAAGGCCCTTTTGATCTCGTCAAGCTGATCAACAATGGAAAACACGCCTACTTCCATTTCCCGCAGTTTGTCAGAAACAGGATCGATCATTTGTATATCGTCAACACGCACCTGGATAGAACTGTAAGTGCCCTCCTTTTTTTTGTCGTCCAGCAAATCCCAGACACTCGAAAAACCCAGACTGGGAATATTATTGGCAGTTCCCACCGGAATCAGAAGTGCACCACTAAACGGATTTTGGCCAAATCCCCCGGCAGATTTTGTTATCCCGGCAATGGTCATTTCTGTAACCATTTCGTCAAAAGGCATCACCGGTTTATCCTGTAAAACCCCCAAAATAGCCGAAGGAATTTTTTTGGTATTCACCGTCATGGTAATGATGTCGATCTTTTGCCCGATTAAAGCATCCGGATTCATCAGCCTAAAGCCTTTCACCGAATCCTGTTTGGATAAACTTCTGGTGCCCTCATGGTTCTGTAATTTTATTTTCAGGCGGTTCAGATATACTTCCCGGATGATTACACTTTTGGATGTATCAGACGGGAAAAATTCACCAGCCAGCATATCATCAAAAGGTTTAAAGGTTTTCATTTCGGCGGGCATGGCTTGTACGCGCATACTTGCCGAATCACCAAGCAAATGCACCCTGGCGGCAAATTCCATATTTGGATAGGCCAGTCTTACCCCGGGAATTTCACGGATGGCATCAAGGATGGAGTCTGTTAGCGGCTGGCTTTTGCGGTTCAGGGCTTCGGCCATCTCCGAAACATCACCGGAGGCAATATCGTCTAAGTTGACCTGCTTGGGTGAAACGGTAATGCTGGTGAAAAGGTCGTTGGCTTCGAAGGCATCGGTTATGTTTTTTTGGATTCCTGATCCAAAAGAAACCATGGAAGTAAGTGCGCCAATTCCGATAATTACACCTAAAGTTGTCAGGAATGTCCTGAGTTTGGTTCGCCTGAGATTGGCAAGCGCGAGGAAAATCATTTCGCTTAAATTCATGCTTTCACTTCCTTTTCGTTTATTTCATAAACTTTTCCATCCTTGAGCTGGATGATTATATCCGAAACTTCCTCAGCAGTTTCCAGATCGTGGGTTACCATGATGATGGTGATGCCCTCGGTTTTGTTGAGATCGATCAACACTTGCATTATTTCCTCCGATGTTTCAGTATCAAGGTTTCCGGTGGGTTCGTCGGCCAGGAGCACTTTTGGGTTGTTGGCCAGAGCACGGGCAATGGCCACACGCTGGGTTTCACCGCCCGAAAGTTCATCGGGTAAGTGGGAATATCTTTCTTCGAGGCCAACTTTTCCGAGAAGTGATTTCGCCAGGGCTTTCCTTTTGCCTCTGGGTACGCCTCCAAAGATCAGTGCCAGATCCACGTTTTCCAGTGCGTTCCTGGATTGGATCAGGTTAAATGATTGGAAGATCATCCCAACAGATTTCTTGCGGTGTTTTGCCAACTCCGACCGGCTCATATTTCGAAGGTCTTTGCCATCAAAGGTTATGGAGCCTTCGGTGGCTGTATCCAGACCACCAATCAAATTGAGCAATGTGGATTTTCCTGATCCCGATTTCCCGACAATGGAAACAAAAGTGCCTTCTTCAATTGTGAGGCTCACATCCAGCAGGGCGGGAATTTCGATTTTCCCTTTTTGGTAGGTTCGGCTGAGTTTTGCGGTTTTGATGAGATTCACTAAGCTATCTGTTTAATCTAATTGAGACGAATGTTAAGCGACAATATTACAATGAAATAATAATTTTTTACCACCAACCTCATGAAATAAAATTCAAACCTGCCATAACCAGTAACTGTGCCTGCACGAAAACTATTATTGTTGAAAATCAGAATCATGAGTTTTCCTGAAAGCCCTCGAATCAGCAAGCGTATTCTTTATCATCATCGAATTGAACAAATTCAGGGGGTGTAATAAGATAAACCTCCTAAAATGAAATTATAGTTGACTAAGACAAATTATTTTTCTTATTATTGGTACGTAAAAATTAAAAAAATAAACAGCCTTCTTTTTGTTTATTGTACCCCATATTCCTGATTTTTCTATCTATCATAACACGTAATAAAACATGGCTTGTTTTATTGCTGTATTTTTTACTTGTGTAATGAATAATTGTCATTGTTGCCATATCTCAAATGTGTTTTGGTGTATACAAACTTGCGAAATTGTTTTAGATTTGGATTGCTAATGATAGACAACCCGCTCTGCATGTCAATTGCAATTTCACTTTTGATTTATCCGTATTGCTACGGATTAAATTTAATCGATTTCTCAGTGCCAGCGCGTATTTTGGTTTTTGCTGCTGTGTCATCATTATGACCACACGTTAATAATCTTTATTTTTGTAATCAATGATGGTTTTTAAAGAACTTCCTCGAATCCGCAAGCATATTCTTTATTATCATCGAATTGAACGAATTAAACGAATTTTAAATCATTCTAATGAGTGTTGTTTTGATTTCTGGATCATGCCATAATATTGATCTAATAAAAATCCTTGCGGATTTTAGGAACTTGCTAATGGTACTTTTTCAGTCATAGAATTTCCGAATGAAATCATTGTGAATATTGGCCGGATAAAAATTAAAAGATGAACTGAATAAAATGTTGTTTCAAACAGTAAAATACAAAATAACCAGGACGCCATTTCAGCTAATCATATTATCGGCTTTTACACTTTTTTCATGTTCATTGTCAGATGACAAGCTTCCAAAACCAACAAATTCCAGCAAATCTGATGTTTCCACAAATGTATTGTTCGACAGCATTTTTACAGAATGCGTTTCATTGCTATACAGCTACCCCGACAGCACGAGGCAGATCATAATTGAAGCTCAGAAAATTCTTCAACCAGAAGACACCTTAAATCTGATAAGGCTCAACAATATCATTGGGGCCTCTTATTCAATTCAAGCCTCCTACGGAGATGCCATTGCATATTATACAAAAGGCTTAAACCTTGCCATGAAAAAAAACGAAGAAAAGCAGATTGCCGATATTTGCAATAACCTCGGTGCAGCTTACCTCAAACTTAGCAATCATAACGATGCACTGGAATTGTTTTTAAATGCCCTGGATATGTACCAAAAGTTAGGGCTTGATAAAGAACAGGCCACAACACACAACAACATCGGCCTGCTCTACATGGAAATAGTTAATTTTGACAAAGCTCTACATTACTTTCAGCTGGCCAACAAGAAAAATATAGTTAGCGATACAGTGAATATTGCAGCGCGGCTCACCAATATTGGTTCACTTTACCTGGAAAAGGGCGATTATGATTCTTCGTTCAGGTATCTGGAAAAATCTATTAAACTTCATAAATCGTCAGGTAGTATTTACGGACTTTCTGTTGCTTTGAAAGTGAAGGCAAATGCTTTTGAAGAGCTTGGTGATTATAAAAAAGCAATATCCAATTACCGGCAAAGCAAAAAAAATGCTCAGCTTGTTAATCATCACTATCAGATTGCGGTTGCCGATCTGGGTCTTGCGGGTGTATTACTGAAAATAAACGATAATAAAAAGGCACTCACTTATGCTGATAGTGCTTTTTTGATTGCTAAAAGGCTGAATAATATCAAGCTTAAAAAAGATACTTATGCTGTTTATTCAACCATTTTCGAAAATAAAGGTGATTACCAGAATGCCCTAAAGAATTATCAAAGTTCAGTGGATTTGCGTGATGAGCTGATTAATCAAACTAAGTTACATCAGATATACAATCTTGAAATCGATAAGATGAGTAAAGATGCGGAAATCCAGCAGCTCGAAATCCAGCGACAGGAACTTTTATTGAGTAAAAAAAACAACATCATCATTTTTATCGTTGTAGCATTTGTGCTAACGCTGGCCGGGATTTATTTGCTGTACATCAACTTTAATCACCGGCGTAAAGCCAACCTGCAAGAAACTATTTTATCGCTTACCGAAAAAAAATCACGGGCAGCTGCTGAGGCCGAAATTCAGGAACGGAAGAGGATAGGGCAGGAGCTGCACGATGGTCTGGGCCAGATGTTATCGGTAGCGCGGCTTAATATCAGTGTGCTGCAACAAAAACGCATACTTTCTGATACCCGAAAAATGGAATTAATAGGTACAGCGTTGATGAGGCATTTTATGAATTAAGGAATATCTCGCACAACCTGGCTCCTTCCGTACTCTCGTCAAAAGGTTTGGCCACAGCACTGAAAGAACTTGTTGATCAGGTGAATCAAAGCAAGCATATCAAAATTCAACTTGAAATGTATGGTGTTAACGGATCCATGGACGACATTATAGAAAATACACTTTACAGGGCATCGCAGGAGCTCATCAGCAACACCATCAAGCATTCCAACGCCAGCAAGTTTTTTATGCAGTTGGTAAAAAGTGAAAATGAAATAACCATGATGGTTGAAGACAATGGGCATGGTTTCGACCTGGAAAATACACTGATAAGACATGGTGGAGGGCTTTCAAATATAAGATCGAGGGTGGAGAATCTTGGGGGCAATATTTTTATCGATTCCATGAAAAACAGGGGAACCATCATCTCTGTGATGGTACCACTTAAAAAACCGGATTATGCATGACAAAGCAATTAAAGTTCTGGTGGTTGATGACCACCAACTGATCATAGACGGGCTCAGATCAATCCTTGAAGACGAAGAAACTGTTTTATTTGCAGGCGGTGCCAACAGCATGAGGGAAGCCATGGAATTTCTTGAAAACAATGAGGTGGATGTTGTCCTGGCAGATATCTCAATGCCCGAACACAATGGGATTGAGGTTACCCGAAATGTCCGGGAGAAATATCCCAACATCAGCGTCCTGGCACTTACCATGCATGAAGATATCTCGATGATTTCGGGAATGATCGATGCGGGAGCATCAGGTTATTTGCTTAAGCGCACCAACATGAACGAAGTGCTTGAGGCCATTCAGTTGGTGGCAGCAGGCCAGAAATACCTCGGCAGGGAGGTGCAGGCCATTATGATGGACGATCTTATTCACCGGGAACCGGGTCAGGCTGCACAGGAGGAAACTGCCAGATTAACCAGCCGTGAAAAAGAAATCCTGAACCTCGTAGCCAAAGAATTCAGCAATGAGGAAATTGCCAAAAAGCTTTTTATCAGTGAGCGGACGGTGGAAACCCACCGCAGGAATATCTTCACAAAAACCAACACCAAATCCATTATAGGCCTGATAAAATATGCCATTCGCAATGGTTTGATTTCACAGGATACGGAAACGGGTGAAACCGGAAGATAAAGGCTTTGATTTGATCCGGGTAGTGCGGGTGTTGGTATGTAAACTCTAATTTGAAACCGGAGGAAAATGAAGAATCCCACTTAAGTTAAAAATTCTCATAGAATATACCCCGATCTGTATCGTGAAAAAGCAACGTTGATTTTGAATAAAACGCAAAAGCTAATATTTATAATCCTTCACTTCCTCATCCGATCCTTCCAGCCCCAGGGCAAGCACCATTCTGTTTACGAAATTAAAGTAAGCAACCACAAGGGTGGCATCCAGGATGGCAGGGTCGGAAAAACCTGCCGTTTTTAAGCCGGCGATAGTTGGATCATTATTAAAATTGCCAGGATGAATTGTGAGCTGGCGGGCAAAGTGGCATAATGCCAGTTGTTGCTTATTAAGGTTTGCCTGATGAAAATCATTGACAAGCAAATTGATCTTTTCATCGTTCTTCCAGTAATGATTAAGCGCTACTGAGTGATGTATCCGGCAATAGTCACAGCCATTTGAAACTGAGCAAACCACCGCCATCATTTCGCGGTCGGCCCTGGAAAGTTCTGATCTGGAGAACATGATCTCCATATACAGATCGATATGCTTTACGATGCTTTCGGGACGGAGACTCTGTATTTTGTGAACATCAGCAAGTTTGCCACGTTTCTTGATGATGTCATCATAAATATCGAGGAGTCTGCCTGTGGCATTCTTATAATCAATTACATCTATTCTTGGCATGGTTTAGCAGGATCATTTTTCCAGGTTTTCAATCCTGGCGAGGATGTCATTTTCCAGCGCCTTAAAATCAACATTTTTAGTTTCTGGTGTTGCAGCATGATGCAGGGCGCGGTGCATAAAATTGGCCTGCTTATCATAATTGGTGCACGCATCGCACATGGCTTTGTGTGCTGATAGTTGTATTTTTTCCTTAAGGGTAAGTTTTTCATGCAGTTTCTTTTCGATCAGGCGTGTGGCCTTCAGGCAAGAAAGAAACATGTGGTGCATTATTTTTTTCAATTTCATGATGTTCTCAATTTTTAAACCAGTTCGTATCGATACATTCCCTCAAATTCAATTTCGACCTGTGCATAATCTGCCAAAAATTAGTATCAGTAATTTCCAGTTCCTGACAAATTTCATCTCCCTTTTTATTCAGCATGTATTTCATTTTCACACAGGCTTTCCATTTTTCGGGCAAGAGCTCCAGGCATTTCTTGAGCACATCCCTGAAATCAGTGTCATCAAGCAGGTGTGAATCATCATCCCAGTGCTTTGGGCGTCGATTTTTGTGCCAGTCTCCAACCCCATCAAAAAAATCTGCAAAATTGGAAGCCTCAGCAGCAACCGGAATTCTAGATTTCTTACGATACACATCAATGATCTTAAAATTTAGAATGGCAAAAAGCCAGGTTTTGGGTGTGCTGTCGCCTTTGAAATCATTGAGCTTTTCGAGGGCGGCCACGAAAGTGTCCTGCACGAGGTCTTTGGCCAGTTCGGCGTCCGAAATCTTGTGATATGCCCAATTGTATAGTTCACCGGTGTACTGGCTTATCCAATGCTTTAATTCTTCTTTTTTGTCTTTCAATATGTTTATTGTATTAATCCTGATTGAATGCAAATATAATTTAATACGGTATTTTATCCATTATCAACGGCTATTGTATCGGCTTTTGCCTCACAAAATGCTTTCAACTGTTGCAGATTGGCTGCTGATAATTTCCTGATCTTGCGTTTGAAAAACGGTTTTAAAAGCCTGAAGGTCCGGGATTGCAGCTCAAACGAGATTTCAAGCTTTACATGGGTTTGATCATGGTGCTTATTAAATGTGTAAATTCTGATCATATTTTTAATCATTCCAAAACGGTTAATGCGCTCGGCAAATATGATCTGCTTTTCATCTTCGAGCCGCCCCAGCGCCTGAATATTCATGGGTTTATGATCGATGACACAGGTATGCACCGATCCTGTCGTATCAAGCGAATCATACGCTTTAAATACTTCCTGTATTTCCACAGCCCATTCCGGCCTTTTGTCCAGGTCGGTAAATAGTTCGTAAAGCTTGTCAACAGAACAATTGATGGACATTTCGATGTTTATGGCCTTTTTGCTTTCCAGGGGAAGTTCCGGTTTTTCGGTGGATTTGATCCTGGCAAACAGTGGGCTAAGCAACAAATAATCAAAACCCACCAAATGCTCGTCAATTGTATCTTCACCGGCACTAAACTCCCTGAGCCATGCATCGCCCCTAAGCTTGTTTTGCGCTCTGGAAAGTTGCTGACGGAACCTGTCAGAAAAAAGTACGTACTCGCTGGCCTGAATGGAGTTTTTCAATAAGCGGTGGGCAAGGATCACATCGGAACCATGCAGCTTCAAGTGGTTTTTAATTTGTATTTGCTCAACCGGACCCTGGTGCACAATAAATTTTAGCGAAAGCTTATGAGCAGTTTCACAAGCGCCACACCGGCAGATGCGTTCAGTGTCGTAACGATTTAAATGTTCATGAAAACGGATGAATGTTTTCTCAACCTGGTTGATGATTTCATCCGGCTCCGGGATTTCTTTTTTAAAAAATAAAACCGAATCGCCTTCAATTTCTGACACTTCCAAATTCAATTCGTCCGCATCGATGATCAGTTCGAGCAATTCGGAAATGATATGCTTGCTGTGCCGGATGGCCGTTTCGTTCACAAACCGGCTAAAGCCAGAAATGTCGGGGATAAAAATGAAGGTGTTGGCCGGATGCTTGTCGCTCATTTGATATTATTTATTCTGCCCGTAAATTACACTTTCCGGGTAAAATGACAAAAATGCAAACGCAAAGTGATTGCCATGTGGAATTGGCATTAGACGATCTCCTTTTAATTCCCCTTCAATGCATTTACCGGCAATATTCCACACCGAGCTGGTTTTTAGATCAACAAACCCCTCTCTGGATTTTTTAAATTGCAGGGTGTCATGATTTATCACTGGACTGAACACTGTAACCGATCCTACTTTTTTCGATTCGGAGATGTTTTTTTCATCCACCACCGAAACGGTTTTTGAAGTGTAAAAAAGAACAACCGGCGTATTTTTAAACGTATCGTTGATAACCGCTGTTTTTTCGAAAGCGGATAGCGGATAAATCTTGTAATCATCGTCAATCTTTATGTCGATCACGCGCTCCATGGCCGGCAGGCGGGGATCGACCTCGCCTTTAAAAAGCCTGGGCTGCGCATTGGTTAATGTATCATAGCCTGTATAGGGATTGGTTCCGTATTCGCTGAAATACCCGGTTTCGGTGGATAGAACCAGGCCCTTCGGATAGGCATCAAAGTATTCTTCCAGTGAGATGAGCATTGAGGGAACCAGGCTTAACTCTGCACCTGCCAGCTTGCCCACCAAGGCCTCACCGGTGAGCTGCTGCCACCAGCTTTCGGTTTGCCGGTCCCACATCACCAGGTCGCTGTTGCGCAACATGCCCGAAACGCCAAAATCGAGCAGGTAGGATTCGCCGTCAAATTTCAGGTTCCGGTCGTAAACTACTGCTGTATTGCATAGCGGGCAGTAGGTGATGGATACTTTTTTACCCCCCACTTCATCGTTCACAATTTCGTGATACATGAGCACACTGAGCGGATAGGCTTTGGCCGTTCCGTTAATCTCGAGGGCCACAACGGGTTCGTGTGCAAAATAGTTTTTTTGGGCTTTTTCCCGACCCCAAAACTTCGGTTCGTCAACGGGCGGGATACCGTCAGGCATCAGCAGTGCTGTGAACTCGTCCAGCGATACCGTCCTGTTTGCAGTATCGGTTGTCCAGTTAAATGGCAAATTCTTCGGATTTTTTTGTGCAACAACAATCGTAAAACCCAATAAAAATACAATGGCAATACTTACAATTTTCTTCATTTTTCGTAATAATTAATTTAGATATGAATCTATAACATATCGCGGAATTTTTGAAGGCAACCTGGTTAACAATTCATAGTTCATGCTGTTGTTCATATCGCTGAACGAGTTTACAGAAATCTCCCTGTTGCCCTGTTCGCCTATCAATACCACTTCGTCATTCACCTTCACATCCGGCAAATCTGTGACATCCACAACCATCATATTCATATTTACCGTACCCACTACCGACACACGTTTTTCGTTGATCAACACATGGCCCATGTTACTCAGGTTTCGGCTGAATCCATATCCATAGCCCACCGGTACTGTGGCAATTTTACTGTCGCGATTGGTCAGGTAGCTTGTACCATAACTAACATATTCGTTCTCTTTCACACGGTTGATGCTCATCACTTTTGTTTTCCACGACAAGACCCTTTTCAACGGATCTTTAGGTAGTCCGTCATTTTCAAGATGCAGCATTTTGGTTTCATTGTCGGGCCAAAAACCATAATTGGATATCCCCACCCGCACCAGGTCCATCACTGAATCAGGAAAATTAAGCACCCCTGCAGAGCACGCCAGGTGCCTGTACTTTGGTTTCAATCCTGAATTTGTAAAATGGCTGCAAAGCTTATGGAATGTTTTGATTTGTTGCCTGATACGGGGAAAATTGCTCAGGCTCTCGGCACCGGCAAGATGGGAACACAACCCTTCAATGACAATATTCTCCCTATTGTTTTTCAACATCTTCTCAACCATTGGAAGTTGATCGCTGCAAAACCCTGTCCTGTGCATACCTGTTTCAAGTTCCACATGCACCTTGGCCGCTTTGGATGTCGTTTTACTAATCTCCGCCACTTTTTCTAATCTTTCGGGCGTAAAAACGAAAAATGAGATATCATTTTCAATAGCCCATGCGATGTAATCGTCATCCACAAATCCCATTATCATGATATGGCAGGCCTCTCTTTTAACTTCCAATGCCCGCCGGGCTTCCTCCACACTGAATACCGAAAAATGATCAACTCCGCACTCCTCGATCATGGGCAGGAGGTCTTCGATGCCATGGCCATATGCATTGGCTTTTATCACCATGGAATACTTAACCCCCGGCCCGGCTTTCTCTTTCATAAACCGGATGTTGTTGTTCAGTGCATTTTTGTTTAATTCGATGTAAGATGTAAAAAGCATGATTTTTCCGTTAATAATATATTCGACATACCGCTATTTAATGAATGTTATCTTTTTAATTGAATGATGCTGTTTTCATGAAAAGGCAAATATCCGATCCCAAATCTATCATAAACCTGCGATGGAATTCCCAGGTCGGCTACCAGGATTTGGGTTTTTTGCGGCAGGCTCATCAATATTTTTTTGGATGCTGCGAGCGTAAGAACGGTATCGGCGTTGAAACAGGTATCTGAACTATCCCCAAAAAATCCTGTTGGAATGTCAAGCGAAATCCGTTTGGCTTTGGTTTGATTGACTTTTTCCAGCTTTGCAAGCAAATCAGGTGTTAAAGGTTGTTTTTGCGAAAACCCCAGCCAGGCATCCACCCACACATCACAATTTACTGATGCTTGTTCAATTACACCAAATTTCAGTGCCCTTTCCAACTGCATGGCGGGAAGCGGTTTTGTTACCGGGGTAAAAAAATCAAGGTGAACACGGTATCCCCAGGATGCCAGCCTGCGCCCGGCTACCAAGCCTCCACCGCCATTGTTGCCGTTGCCGACACCAATATTTATAATGGAATCCGGAGGTACGACTTTTGAAACCACCCGCGCCAGGCAAAGCCCGGCATTTTCCATCATCAGTTCAACAGGCAGATTGTAATGCTCAACTGCGTAATAATCCATCTCGCGGAACTGTTCCAGTTCAAGCGATTGCCGAATATCAAATTCAATTTGCGGATACTTCATTTTTTCAATCTCCATAGCTCCATTCTTTTTCAAACCAGCGTAACATCGGTAATGATCTCAAGCAAGGCAGTACCTTTGTGGTTCAGCACCTGTTGCATGGCCTTTTCCAACTGTGCTTTTTGGCTTACCCGTATGCCCAAAGCTCCGCAACTGTTGGCATATTCCGCGAAATCCGGATTATGCAGTGAGGTGGCAAACACATCAAATTCGCCGCTGCGTTGTTCCTTGGATATTTTTCCCAGCTCATCGTTGTTCAGCAGGATCAGTTTGATATCCATGCCGTACTTTACCGATGTAGTGATTTCGGCCATGTACTGTGCAAAACCTCCGTCGCCGGCAACGGCGATAACAGAGCGTTTGCCTCTGGTAGCCGCCCAGGCTCCCATAGCTGCAGGAAAGGCAAAGCCGATGGATCCGAGGTAGCCCGACATGAGGAAACTTTGCTGTTTGGATTCGAAATAGTGCCCCAGCGAATAGGCATTGTTGCCCACATCTACGCAGATTACCGCATTTTCCGGTGCCATTTGAGAGAGGTGATGGAACACAGCAATTGAACTGAGGCCCTGACCCCGGTCTTCCGCCAGGCGTTTTTGTTTTTCGGCATGCCAGATTTTCCAGCGTTGGGCGAGCTCTTCTCTTTGGTTGTTTGATGCTTTGAAGTTCTCCAGCAGCTCCAGCATCATCGCCGCCGTTACCGATATTTCACCCAATATCGGCGCATCGATGCTATGGAATTTACTCAGTGCCAGCGGGTCGAAATCTACCTGTATGGTTGGCTTTTTAGGTGTTATGCCGGTATGATTACTGAAAGATGTGCCAAAAACGATCAGCAGGTCACATTCGTTCATGAACCATGATGCCACTGGCGTACCGCTGCGCCCCAGCACCCCGGCAGCCAGGGGGTGCGCATCAGGGATCAATCCTTTTCCTTTAAATGTAGTCAGTACCGGGGCATTGAGTTTTTCAGCCAGTGCAACGATGTTCTTCATGTGAAAACGCGCACCGTGGCCCACAATGATAACAGGCCGTTTAGCTTTCTTTATCAAAACCAATGCTTTATCGAGGCTTTCCTTTGGCGGGGCAATCTGCATGGAGGCCATGCGTCCTTCCGGCGTATGGGCCTGTTCTTCACCTGCAGGGATTTCTTGTATTTCATCCGGAAAGGTCAGGTGCGAAACGTCACGGTTGAAGATGGTATGTTTGATGGCCAGCGACATCAGTTCGGCATGTTGGCTGTAGCGCTGCACGCGGTGATTAAAAGCCGCCACCGTATTGAAAGCCCTTACCAGGTCCACTTCCTGGAAATTACCGGTACCAACCACCTGTGTAGCTACCTGGCCGGTTAGTGACAGGATAGGGGCGCGATCCACTTTGGCATCCCACAGTCCGGTGAACATGTTGGTTGCGCCGGGCCCTGCTATTGAAAAACAGGCTGCCGGTCTGCCGGTGAGTTTACCGTAAGCGCTGGCTGCGAATGCCCCGGCTCCTTCATGGCGGATGCCAATGAATTTCAATCGGCCTTTTTCTTCCTGGCGCCGTAGTGCATCGGCCATGCCGAGGTTGGAGTGGCCTACCATACCGAAAACCGTATCCACACCCCAGTTGACCATGGTTTCGGCCATGATGTCGGATAAAGTCGGTTCGTGCGGCTTCTCGGCTTCAATACCCACGTAAATGCCATCTTCCCTTTCTTCCACGGGATAAGGTTCCACCCCGTCATCAAAACCGGGGGCTTTTCCCGTGCAGGGGTGATAGTCCCAGCCATGCCAGGGACAGCGCAGGATGCCGTTTTCGATGCTTCCTTCGCCCAAAGGTCCGCCCTGGTGCGGACAATGGTTATCGAGTGCGCAAATCTTTCCTTCAAAATGTGAAAGGGCGATTTGCTTTGTTCCCGCATTGACGGTGGTTACCCGGCCTTCGGCAAGATCATATCTATTGTCCAGTACTTTAATCCAATTCATAAAGAATTTTTTTTGAGTTATTCAATTTCTTTCAACATAAATTTTGTGACCTCTCCCACAACATCTGAAGTTAGCGATGAGGGAATTACCAGTTCAGCAATGGGCTTTTCTATAAGCCCGGCAATTGCCCTTGCGGCAGCCAGCTTCATGCGTGAAGTGATTTGAGGGACGCGCATTTCAAGGGCTGCTTTAAAAATGCCGGGAAAAACCAGCACATTGTTCACCTGGTTGGGATAGTCGCTCCTGCCGGTGGCTACAATGGCAGCACCATACTGTTTAGCCAACCCCGGATCGATTTCAGGTGTTGGATTTGCCAGAGCAAAAATGATGGGTTTTTCTGCCATCAACCGGATATCTTCACCCTGCAGAATGTTGCCCCCGCTTACCCCGATAAAAACATCGGCTCTCGCCAGGGCATCCTTTAACGTTCCACTAATATTTTTTTTGTTGGTGAAGGAAAGCAATTCCTGCTTAACTGCTGAAAGACCTGTCCGTTTTTTTGAGATAATGCCCTTGCTGTCGCAAACAAAAATATTATTAACAGGTGTACACATATCGGGGTTTTGATTCACGCACCTGAGAATTTTTGCAATGGCAATGCCTGCAGCTCCGGCACCATTGATCACAATGTTGAGATCGCTTAATTTTTTCCCTACCACTTTACAAGCATTGATTATACCTGCCAATGTTACGATGGCCGTTCCATGCTGGTCGTCGTGAAAAACGGGAATACCTATATCCTGCAAACGGTCTTCAATCTCAAAACATCGTGGGGCAGAAATATCCTCAAGGTTGATCCCGCCAAATACCGGAGCGATGTTTTTAACCGTGCGAATAATCTCTTCGGTGTCCTGCGTGTCGAGGCAAATAGGGAAAGCATCAATGCCGGCAAACTTTTTAAAAAGCATGGCCTTGCCTTCCATCACCGGAATGGCGGCTTTAGCGCCAATGTATCCCAGGCCAAGTACGGCAGAACCATCGCTCACGATGGCTACAGTGTTTGACTTGAGGGTCAGATCGTACACCTTCTCCGGGTATTTACTGATTTCGGTGCAAGGGCCTGCTACGCCGGGTGAATAAACCAGTGAAAGGTCATCGGTGGTTTCTACCGGTATTTTATTTACGATGCCTATCTTACCCTTTATCTTTTCATGGAGGGCTATGGATTTTTCATAGATATCTGACATAAGGCTCTCTTTTATCGTGTAAGTGTAATAAGCAAAAAAATTCCAATGACTGCAAACAAAGCAGCAATCCCCACTTTCATCTTATCTTCGGGTACTGAGCTTTGGAGTTTTGCACCGATCTGCCCACCAATGATCACGCCGGGGGCGGTAAAGACAAGCAGGTTCATCACCTTTGACCAGGTTTCGGGGCCCTCCTGGAAAAAAGCATAGAAATGGCCTGCCGAAGCCACCAGCACGGTGATTACCACCACAAAAATGGAAGTCCCTACGGCCACAGGCGGCGGCACTTTACAACGCGCTACCAGGTGATATTCCTGCAATTCGGCCAGGCCCACCGAGATCATTCCTAAAAATGCACCGCCAATTGCCGCAAAGGAGCGTCCCATATTCTTGTTACAAACGGTATATTTAAACACATTGCCCTTGCTGTCGGTGAGCTCGCTTTCATAATTCTTGTAAAATTCATGTTGTCTTTCTTTTTCTTTTTTCTCACGCTCTTCCTTCCGCCAGGCATTATACAGTTGAAAACCGATCAAGATCAGGCCAATAGCAAAAATGGCTTTCAGGATGATGGGCGGAATGGCATCGCTGTAAACCGTTCCCAGGATGGCAAATGGAATGGAAAACATCAGCAGGTTACCCGCCAGTTTGAAGTCGATGAGTTTGGACCGGGCATAGGCGATAACACCGGAGGTAAACCCAAAAAACTCGGTCGCCAGGGCTGTTCCAATGGCTATTTTCGGGTCCAATTTCAGGGCAAGGATGAACAAGGGAGAGAAAAACACCGCACCGCCCACACCGCTCGACATGGCAATGCCTGCAATGATGATGGAGACGGGCAGCAGATACCAGAATTCGAAAGTTAGTTCCATGTTTTACAGTTTTTGGGATAAATACCAGTTGCCTGCCGAACGGATAAAACCCTCAATAACACTCAGATTGGCTTCTAGTTTTCTGGTATCCAGATCACCCAGTGGCAGGATGGCTCCATTCCAGTTTTCACCGGTGATCCACTTGCCGGTTTTCAGGGCAGGCAAATTAGTGTACTGAATTTGCTGATCAGAAGCATACCCTGCAAGGTAAAAATAGGGTTGTCCTGCTATGCTGTCTTCCATGGCCAGGCCAAAACCTAGGCCAAAACCGGGAGTGAGTTGCGTATAAACACCGGTATCGAAATGGTGGGGCCAGATGCGTATCTCGCTCTCCGCCTGCACGAAACCCATGAAATCCAAACTGGCCAGGTTGGCGAGGTAGCGGAAGAATTTCCATTGCCGTAATCCCTCGTCCGATAAATCTTTTTGAGCGATTGAGTTAAAACCGTACCTGGGGATTTCGAAATGCAGGGCTTCAAACATTTTTTCTGAAGGCATTCCCAGTGAGCTGGGAAAAATGGCCACTTCTTTTTCAATTTCTTCCAGACTTTTATCAACAACGGAAGTTGAATGTTTCACTTCGAAATACCGGTCTAACCATTCGAACTGCATGGATGCCAGGTTGAGGGTGAGCATGGATTTTTGTTTTTCCTGTACAATCCACCGGCCACAAAGCCTTCCGGCCACCGGATCAAAATAAAGGTTGGTATGGCTGTCGTCTTCCTTTTCGGGCACAAAAGCACGGCCGGTTTTTGCCAGCACCTGGCTGAGCCAGTGGAGTTGTTGGTCTGTTTTATTGTATTCCTGCATAAGGTATTCCTGTTAATTGATGAATTTGATGATCTATGGTTGATAAGTCGATAAATATACAAATCCTGACACACCAGAAGAAATATTGGTGTAAAGTTTAAGCTGTTTTATGTATAGAAATTCACGCCAAGCCGCCAAGAATAAAAAAACCTTTGCGTCTTTGCGCCTTTGCGAGAGAAAAAAAACCTCACGCCAAGCCGCCAGGAAGAAAAA
>CAYNDN010000013.1:0-3458 GCA_964395075.1 uncultured Lentimicrobiaceae bacterium
TAAACGAATTTTAGATCATTCTAATGAGTGTTGTTTTGATTTCTGGATCATGCCTTAATATTGATCTAATAAAAATCCTTGCGGATTTTAGGAGCTCTAGTAAGTCCTGTTCTTCTCTTTTTTTTAATGTTTGCAAGGCCGTTAGTGGATGGAGCCCCGAACGGTCGATGCGTTCGCGCAAACTGCCACCGGCCGGATAATTCCATGAGATAAGGTTTAACCCGAAACATTTTCCGTATTGCATGGCGTCATCAGTAAACCGGGTATTGGTAACCACCCGGCCCCGATGAATCCGCTGGTTTACAGCTATGTTTTTATTCCATTGTTTTTCAACTTCCAAAAAGCGGGAATGAATGTACAAACTTACTTTTACATCACTTTTTTTGGATGACTCTCTGTGAAATTTGCACTCGACCATAATTTTCTTGTCGTCTTTTTCTGCTATAGCATACACTTCGTGCTGCACACAGTGGCCCTGAAAAATTTTCCCAACTTCACCATGCGTTTAAACTCTGTTACCGTTGAAAACTAATCTTATTTGTAAACCTGACATGTCTGTTCGTTCCACGGCTTTCGGATTTCCGTGAACAAATGTTTTCATATCTTGGAGCAGACCTGATATGTTTTTCAGGGTTTGTGAAAAAGACAACCGATGGTCAGATTATTTTGAACCAACTCCAGCGAAAACGCATTTTCGGTCACACCGTAAGTGGTGATCATCGTAACAAAAATGTTTTTCCGGGTTTTGTAATCCTGCCTGAATTGCAGGATTTTGTTTTTCAGGTTTTCGTATTCGGCTTTGTTGATGGTGTATCCGGCATTGTGAAATTTCATCTCACAAAGATTAATGATGCCGTCGTCGCGAAAAATCAGCAAATCAATTTGTGCTTTATCATTTTTCCATGCAGCCTCCGAAGTGTAAATTTTGTCGATCCCCAGCTCCTTTTTAATCTGCTCCGAATGTTTGAGGCAAATTGTTTCAAAAACCAGTCCTGACCATATTTTGTAGGATTGCTTCGGAAACATTTTCACCCAGGTACCCTTTCCCTGCTCCTTACCTTTTTCGATAAATTTAAGATAGAAAAGCGAATATTCGTCAGCCATCCTGAAAAGTGCACCTTTGGTTTTCTTGCCCGGTGATTTACTTCTGGCTACAAACCCTGATTCGGTGAGCTCTTCGAGTGCTTTTGAAAAAACACCGCTGCTTTGCTGCTTCAGCATTTCCAAAAGTTGCTTGCGGCTCACCCCGTTTCTCGCTTTCGCCAGTGCCCGCATAATCGACTCATGCATTTCGGAGTTGGTAAACAGCGATTTAAACACTTCATTGAACTCATTGACCAGGTTTCCGCCTTCTTCAAAAAACAAACGATCGATATTTTGGGCAACGCTTTGCCCCTTCTCCAGTTGATCCAAATAATAGGGCACACCACCCATGGCCATATAAACATGGAGGATATCGTAGCGTGTAATGTTGATTCCTTTGTATTTTAAAAATTCCTCCGTTTCGCTCAGGTCAAATGGCAACAGCCTGATTTTTTGGGTTACCCGGTTATGCAGCCCGCCCTTGTTCTGGATGATTTTCTTTACCATAAAAGAGGCCGCCGATCCGCAAACTACAACCACAAGGTCTTTACGTTTCGTGCAGTACGAATTCCAAAAGTGCTCAAAAGCCATCAGGAATTTGGAACGTGGGGTGGCTATCCAGGGAAACTCATCAATAAAAATCACTTTTTTCTTTTTGCCTTTCAACCCTTCGATATAATCCTCAAGCATCCTGAACGCACTGAGCCAGTTTTTAGGTTGACTGGTATTTTTAAATCTTGATGAGGTTTTTATTATTTTTTCATGGAAGTTCTGAAGCTGGAGATGAGTATCCCCTTCATACAGCCCCACAAGCTCAAACGCAATGTGTTCCTGATAAAAATGCCTGATAAGATATGTTTTACCAACCCTTCGCCGCCCAAAAACAACTGCCAATTCTGAGGCATTTTTCTCAAGCATCTTAGTGAGGACTTTCTTTTCACGATATCTTCCAACTACCATATTATTAGACAATAATGTTATTTTTAAAATTTTAAACCTTTCCAAAAGTACAACTTTTATCGAGATTTGGAAAGCTTTCAAAGCTATTTTTTTAATAATTTTTTTTAACTGTGAATTATAAAAGCCTATATATCAAGCTTTAAAATTATTATAATCTCACATCTTGAGTAGAGTAGAATAATTTTATTCAGAAATTATTTTGGTTAGTCATGAAATGTAAATTTTTAATGAAAATAACATATACTACTGTTTTACTGTTATTTATGTTAATTAAGATCTATTTATGCTCACCTGAAACCTTTCCAAATCTCATGTTTTTATCGAGTTTTGGAAAGCTTTCAGAAAATATTGGGAAATCTTTTTTAAGAGTTCTGTGAACTTGATATTGAAAAAATGTGATCCTTTTGGTGTAAATTTAGCGTAAAACGATGATTAACATAACTAAGATTTATCGAGGGTAAAGATTAGAAATGCGGTGAGTTTTTTCTTTGTGTAACTCCCAGTGATTTGTTTGAGAAACTTTCCCGAAAAAGTCAGCGATTTTTTATTAACAATCATATTTTGTTTTTGGATAGTAAACAACCCGGAAAATAACAAGGAATGTTATCATTATTGAAATTAAATTATGGCGGCCACACATGTTCAGGATAAATCTCTGTATTTCTTGGCGTCTTTGCGACTTTGCGGTTAAAAGTAAATAAACTGACCGCCAAGGCGGAGAGGCGCAAAGAAATTATACTTGTACTTTTTGGATGCAATCATAAAATATGAACGATTCGTGTTGGGAAGGCTGCCATTTTTAATATGGGTGATATAATTTTTAGTATGTTGTAAATTAATTATTTACGTTCCGAAAACTAAAATATGTCATGGCAATAAACTGACTAAATATAGCCGAAATATCAGGTTTTGATGAACACCTTTTTGCAGCGAATCCGGAATGAGATTACCTTTGGATGCATATTGATACGCTTATTCATAAATCGAATAATTTAAAACATTAGCTTTGTCTTTAAATCAAAATACCATAGCATGAACCGATCATTTAATTTTGCACTTTTCGTAAATATCATCTTTTTAATGGCAGCCTGCAATACAGCCTCTCAAAAACAGGAGCAAAACAAAATTCAATCATCAGAAACGGCTTTGGCTGATGTCCCGGAATGGTCGAAAAATGTGATTTGGTACCAGATCTTCCCGGAGCGCTTTCGCAATGGAGATCCTTCCAACGACCCGACTCCCAAAGACATTGAGGGCAGCTACCCGGGTTTTGTGCCCGACAACTGGAAAGTCACTCCCTGGGAGCAGGACTGGTATAAGGAAGATGCATATTTTAAAGAACTGGAAAAAGGAAAAGATTTTACCGGGAACCCCATAACCCATTTTGGGCAAAAAAGCCAGATGCGGCGCTATGG
>CAYNDN010000013.1:3468-13639 GCA_964395075.1 uncultured Lentimicrobiaceae bacterium
GACCTGCAAGGTGTTTTTGATAAACTGGATTACATCGAAGATTTGGGGGTTACTGCAATCTATTTCAACCCGCTCAATGATGCACCTTCCCTGCATAAATACGACACAAGGCACTGGCGGCACATCGACCGCAACTTTGGGCCAACCCCGGAGCGGGATGTTGAGATGATGAATTCAGAAGTCCCGGACGACCCTACAACATGGCAAATGACCGGCGCCGACAGCATGTTTGTGGCTTTGATCGATGCGTTCCACCAAAGGGGAATCAGGGTGATCCTGGACTATTCATGGAACCACACCGGCCATAAGTGCTGGGCATGGCAGGACATCCTGGAAAAACAGAAAAAATCCAAATACAAAGATTGGTATTGGGTGACGAAGTTTGACGATCCGACCACTCCCGAAAATGAATTTGAATATCACGGGTGGTTCGGTGTTTTTGATTTGCCCGAAATCCGGGAAACAGAGTTTGTAGATCATACCAAAGGTATCCAGCCTGCCGAGGGCGATATTTATGATCCGGATGCAAAGCAGCACATTTTCAACATAACCAAACGCTGGCTCGACCCCAATGGCGATGGTGATCCTTCCGATGGTGTGGACGGGTTCAGGCTCGACGTAGCAGCTGAAGTTCCTTTTGGCTTCTGGCGCGATTACCGGAAATTTGTCCGCGACATAAATCCCGATGCCTACCTGCTTGGTGAAGTATGGTGGCAGGAGTGGCCGGATAAGCTGCTTGATCCGGAGCCATTTCTCGAAGGCGATGTATTTGATGCTGTGATGAATTACCGCTGGTACAGGGCTGCACGCCACTTTTTCAACCAATCTCCTGATGAAATCCCGGTTTCGGAATTTGTGGACAGCCTGGAAAGGTTCAGGTCAAATATCCGCCCGCAAAACAGCTATGCCATGATGAACCTCACCGCCAGCCATGATGCCCCAAGGGTTCTGACTTCACTTTTCAACAAGAATGCATACAAATATAATTCAAAACCTGCCCAGGATGAATCATACAAAATTCACAAGCCGGACAAGGGAACTTACGAAACCCTGAAACTTCTCCTTGCTCAGCAGTTTACCTACATTGGTTCGCCACACATCTGGGCCGGCGACGAAATGGGCATGTGGGGCTGCGATGACCCATCAACACGCAAGCCGCTGACCTGGAAAGACTATGATTTTGAGGACGAAACCACCCATCCACTGGGTTTCGACAGGCCTACCGATAAGGTAAAATTTGATGATGAACTATTTGATTTTTATAAGAAAATGGTGAAAATCCGGAATGAGAATCCGGTGCTGGCCCTCGGTGACCTGGAATACCTTGTGGTTGACGATGAAAAGAAAATCCTTGCCTATAGCCGTTTTGATGATGAAGCCGAAGTAATCGTGGTTTTCAACACAAGCAGGAACCCACAAAGTGTTGAGCTTCCTGTAAAGTTTTCGAAAAATTACAAGGAGGTTTTAAACCATCTTAAAATTCCTCAATCAGGCAACATGATCGAAGTGAACCTGTTGGGAAGAATCGCTGCTGTTTTGGTAGCTGAATAACTAATAAAACCTTCCAAACCTCTTCGGATTTATTGAAGTTGCAGGGAAATTCTCTGCTTAAATTATTTTCATTTAGTATCTTAGTGCAGGATTAGGGATGTTTAACCATAGAAAAATATCGGACTTATGAAAGAAAACTACAATTCTACTGAAGATGGGAACCAAACCATCATGGCCAAACTGGCCAAAAAAACCAAACATCGTCATCAGGAATTAAGCAGCTTGCCTTTCTTTAATGCACTTATCGATCACAAACTCCCGCTCGACAGTTATGTAAATCAATTGCGTGTGCTGGCGGTTATTCATGCGGTTCTGGAACAGGAAATCGAAAGCACCGATAACAAGTTTGTAACTTCAGTGTGGAGCAAGGACATGCAAAAATTCAACCTTTTGCAGGACGACCTTCAGTTTTTTGAGCCGCGCACCCTGCGTGATTCAATTGCTGCTTTGGATGAAGCATACGAGTTTACGCGGATGATCCGTCAAATCCGGATTGAAAATCCTAAAATGCTGTTGGGCATTGTTTATGTTTTCGAAGGCACCACGCTTGGCAACGACATGCACAGGAATGATGTTATCAACACCTTTAAATTATTTGATAATTACGGCTCCAAATACTATACAAGTTACGGACATGAGGTACACACCCATTGGGATGTTTTTAAGAATAAAATGGATAAGACCCTGAGTAATGCTGATGACCATGAACAAATGCTTTCAACGGTATTTAAAGTATTTGATGCCCTCGAAAAAATCTACCTGAAACTATATCCCCTCGACCGCAAAGGGCTTTCCTCGCATGTTGCCCGTATCAACCCACTTGCCGGCAACCATCCCATTCCCGAAGATGACCGCGAAATTGATGCAGCATTAAAAGCCAGTAACATCGCCTGGAAGGAGTTCCCCTATTATGAAAACCGGTTTGGAGAGCGTGGTAAATTATTTTCAGATAGCGATATCTGTTGGCTGGCAACACTTGTTGGCTTGAACCAAAAAAAAATCGATCATCAAATCAGGTGGTTTTCAACAGTGCTGGCCTCGAGAGGTATGCCAACCATCTTGCTCGAAAAAACATTGGTCTGGCTGGGTGATGAATTGATAGAAGCCAACCAGGCAAAGAAAGCTGATTATCAGAAGTTGATTTCGAAGGGCAATGAAATGAAAAAACGACGTCAGCAAAAACTTGATGAGCTTCAGCTTAAATCAGCTATTGATGATTTTTACAGTAAAATTGATGAACCCCTGGCCACAAAACACCCGGATGCCGGATTATTGATGGCGGGAGCCGTTTATGATGATGCCTGTGGTGTAACAGAAGCCATACCATCATTTTTGGCTTGGGCACACGATGAAACAACATTTCCGAAAAACTGGATCAAAGCTTCAGAAATACTTATGGATAAGGTGAAATTGCTGCTGAACAATTAAAATCATTGAAACTACTGCAATTTTAGTGGATATGATCATTTTAACAAATTGATTTTGATAAAAAAGATTGAATGAGATAGAAGGGATTGATAAGATTGATTTGTTAATGATTGAAAATCAATCTTGTTCGATCTCAGATTTCAATCTTCTCAATAAAAAATATTTCGTATTGTTAATAAATTCAAATTGTAAATCCCATTAAATTGGCAGTAGAACCAAATCATCTACCCCAATCCTTAAAAAATCAAAAATATATTTCTTTGCTTCCCAAAGTAAGATCATTATAATCCTTTTATTTGCTTAACCTAAGCGAAACAAAACACAAAAGGCGGCATAATCATACCTGTGAGCATTTTTGAAAACAAGATTTTTTATGTTAATTTTGAATGTTTCTAATTAAGGAGGAATATCAATATATTAAAATACAAACCTAACACCTTCGATTATGAAAAAACGTACATCAAATTTGCTATTAATTCTGCTGTTCAATGTAGTGTTTGGTGTTTGTGCTTTTGGCCAAACTGATTTTCAGTACCAGACGAAAATTATGAACGGTGAGGAAGTTGCCGTTAAATTTAAACCAATAAACAATGATGGAAATACCCGAAATATTTACCCTCCGATATGGGACAACCCCGCTGGTGGAGGATCAACTATGGGTATTGTCCTAAAATATGAGTGTAACCCGCGTGTAAATAATGTACCTCTCGAAGCAGACGATTTTATAGGAGGCTTTTACACAGATGATTACGGTGAATTAAAATGTGGGGGTGCAGCCCCGTGGCCAGGTAACCTCGGTGTGGTTTTGTCGCTCACAGGTGATAACAATCAAACTCCTGAAAAAGACGGGTTTGATTACCAGGAACAAATTACTTTCAGGGTGTTTTCCTGGGAGAGAATGAAGGAGTATGATGTGGATGTTATCGTATTTGACCCCGATTCCTTCACTACCGATAAATGGGTCCCCCTTGGTTTGTCCGAAGTGATCGACCTGCAGGCACTCGTTGATTTTGATTTTTATATCAGCGCAAGCGAAAATCCTTTGTGTATCGGTAGTGATGTTAATTTGCAGGCCAACGAATTTGTTGGAAGCAATGGTAATTATACCTATACCTGGACATCCGATCCTCCGGGATTCAACTTCAATGTTCCGAACCCACCTCCGGTAATTCCCGATGAATCCACAACCTATTTTCTTACTGTATCGGATGGCAGTAATGTTTCCGATCACTTTTTAACCGTAAATGTAAACCTTGAGCCGGAAGTAGTTGTGGGTGAGGATGCTACAATATGTGTTAATGAAATATTTACGGCAACAGCCCAGGCCACCAATTACACAAGCATTTTGTGGTCCACATCGGGTGATGGATATTTTTTGAATGAAAATGCTCCCGAAACAAGCTATTACCCCGGACAGGGCGACAAGGCAAACGGCCAGGTAAACCTTACCTTCACTGCACAACCATTATCACCGTGCCAGCAGGAGGCGACTGATGTCATCGAACTGACAATTTATCAATATCCATCTGTGGATGCAGGAAATGATATTCCCGGATGTAATGGCGAAGAGAGCGTCCCGGTTACGGCCATCGGCGTTGATTATGAAACAATTACATGGGAAACTGCAGGCGACGGCACATTCGAAAATCCGAATACAGCCTCAACACTTTATTACCCGGGAACACTTGATTTCACCATCGGGGAAGTAAACCTTACTGTTTGTGTAACGGCAACTGCGCCCTGTTTTGGTAATGATTGTGACGGGGTAAAAATTGAATTTGTTGACGGCCCTTCATGCAATGCCCCTCCACAAATTTCGCGGTGCGAAGACCAGTATATTCCGTGTGTTGGAGTTGCATTTAACAACAGTGGTGTTTTATGGACTACCCAGGGTGACGGAACTTTTGACGATTCTACAATCATGAATGCCAAATATTACGGTGGAGTGATGGATCGCCAAAATGGTGGAACAATCATTACCCTGAATGCCCTGCCATTTCCGCCTTGTACAGAACCGGCAACAAAGGATGTAATCATAAACTTTTATCCGTTACCAAGATTGACCACATTTGGTGAAAACACAGATTTTATGTGTCCTAATGATAACTATCTTCAACTTAATGCCGATTTGGATCATTACACTACATTCTCATGGTCAACCAATGGTGATGGTTATTTTTCGGGTTCAGGCACTTTGAGTCCAAAATATTATCCCGGAACCCAGGATTTTCTTAATAAAGCTTTTGAACTAGAATTGACCGGATCTCCTGTTTCGCCATGTACAGCCTCCGATACTTTCACACTGAACACCACCATATTTGCTGAACCGGAAGCAACAATCCTAACCCAAAACGGAAGTTCATGGTGTGGCGAGGTAACCCTTACCGCTCAATTGGATAACGCCATTGGATTAAACTGGACAACCGGTGGTGACGGATATTTTGATGATCCGGAGATGTTAAACCCCATCTACTATCCGGGCCCACAAGATTTGTTGCTCATGGGAAGTGTTACACTTACATTGGAAGCGTATTCACCGTGTGCCGGTTTAGGGCCTGATGAGGATCAGGTACAGCTATTTTTCCAGGATAATGTTTCTGTGGATGCCGGTATTAACGCTGAAATCTGCGCAACAGATAATTTTCCGCTAACAGAGGCAACGGCAGCAAACTATAATAGCATTAACTGGACAACCAACGGCGATGGAACATTTAGTAATACCGGGGCCTTAAACCCGGTTTATTCACCCGGGAGCGGCGACATCCAATCTGGTCAGGTTCAATTAACAATTACCGGCTATTCAATTGCCCCGTGTACAATGGTAGATACCGATCAGCTTGAATTGTCCATCATGCAGAGCCCGCAGGCAAATGCCGGAACAGATGCAACAATCTGCGAAACTGAGACCCACCAGGTTCAAAATGCGTCTGCTGAGTATTTCGAAAGCTTTACATGGGAAACATCAGGGGATGGCTCATTCACCAATATTGGTATTATTAATCCTGAGTATATTCCCGGTCCGGGTGATGTCGCATCAGGAAGTGTTCTGCTCACATTGAATGTAGCCGGCATTTCACCATGTGGTTTTATCGTTTCGGATGATATGATCTTGAGTATTCAGCAAGGCCCGGTTGCTATTGCGGGTAGCGATGCTATAATCTGCGAAAGCGATAACTATCTTATTGCAGATGCTCTTGCCGAAAATTTCAGTACTATAAATTGGCAAACATCAGGAGATGGTATTTTTAGTGACCCTACCAGCCAAAACCCGGTTTACTCCCCTGGCGCATCAGATATCAACACGGGAAATGTTGTTTTAACCTTTAATGCTGAGGGTATTCTTCCATGTGATATTGTTGCTTCTGATCAGCTTGAGATCACTTTCCAAAAAGAGCCGGGTGTTGATGCCGGCGGAGATGCTACCACCTGTGGCCAAACATCACTGTCAGGTTCGGCCTCCAACCAGGCATTCACCATCTGGACAACAGCCGGTGACGGAACTTTTGAGGATGAGTCAGCATTATCAACCACATATTATCCGGGGCCTAACGACCTTGATAACCTTGCAGTGGTAATTCAGCTTACCGCATACCCCATTGCTCCCTGCCTGACTGAGCAAACGGATAACATCACCATTACCATCAATCTGCCTACCGTTATTGATGATCAGGTGGTTGACCAGGAGGTTGTTGCCGCGGGATTTTTATTCATGGATTTTATTGTGGCCAACCCTGAGCTGGGAGAGTTTACCTGGATCAAAGATGGCGAGTTACTACCCGAACAAAGTTCAGGCAGTCTTTTCCTAACAGATATCACCCCGGAAGATGTCGGTGTTTATCAATGTTTATTCACCAATTCGTGTGGGTTGATAGCCAGTAATGAGGCAATGGTAGAAGTATTGGAGCCTTTCACACAAACCATCACCCTCGAAGCAGGGTGGCAGGGGATATCTTCTTTTGTGGAATCTGAGGAAAATGATGTTCCGCTGCTTTTCCAGCCGGTTGAGGATGAAATGGTGATCCTATCGGATAACATTGGTTTTTATTGGCCATCTGAATCTGTAAATACACTTGGGTCGTGGTTTAATACCACCGGCTATCGCCTGAAAATGGAAGAAGATGCCACACTAATGATTGAAGGTGCCATCCGGTATCCAAAACAAAGCCTGATCATCATGCCCGGATGGACTTACCTTCCGGTGAGCTCGCCATGCCCGGTAGATGTTGAAGAATTATTTGGTACGAACCCCGGCATCACACTAATTAAAGATATGGCAGGAACAGCGGTTTACATCCCCGAATTTGGGATAAATAACCTGTTAACACTTGAACCAGGGAAAGCTTATCAGATTTTTAATGAAAGCGGAATACCCATTGAAATTGACTTGCCGGATTGCGAATAAAGATTCGTTAATACACACGATAAAATAAAAAGCCCCGCGATAAATATCCGGGGCTTTTTTCATGTTACCATACATTATGCATTCAATGAATCAACCCACAATTTTGGCTTATCTTTGTGGAAATACTCAGGATTGTGCTATCCGGGTTCCAGTTTAAGAATATTAAAACAGGCTTATTTCAAAGAGCTCCAGGCAAAATGAATACCAGTATCCACCAGTGGCTTCAACTTGTTAAACCAGATATTAGAATATTTCTCTGGGTAAGCCTGGGTATTTTTCTTTTCACTCTTTTCTTTCAGCCGTTCACGCTTGAACAGTTTGATTTCAATAACCGGCTTTTGGTAGTGGCCGGCCTTGGCGGGATTACTTTTATCCTGATGATGCTTACACGATCATTTTTCCCATTCATCGAATCCACAAAAGTGAAGCAAGGACAATCTTATGCCGCTCCGGGCCTTTACAGTAGCCTGATACTGCTTGCCCTCGGTTCTGTTGCCTTCGCATTTTACCTCAGATATGTCGGCTTTGTGGAAATCACTTTTTTTGTGATGTTCAAGGTAATTTTTATATGTCTCGTACCGCCTGTGGTGCTTAGGTTATGCGATGCATTCAGGGAAATCAGGCTTCAAAATCAAAAGCTGAAATCCCATGTTGAAAAAACCGGAATGAATGAAAACAGCATACCTGCTGAAGAGTTCGCGCAGCCCATCATATTTACCTCGGATAACAGTGCTGAAAATCTGAGCCTGTTAACCCGTGATGTTCTTTTTATTAAATCCGCTGATAATTATGTGGAGGTTGGATACCTGCAGGGTGAATTCATTAAAACACAACTCCTCAGAAACACATTAAAAAGAATAGAAGAACAACTTAAGCCATATCCTGATTTTATCAGATGCCACCGCATAAGTATTGTGAACAGGCTTCACATCGAAAAGCTGGAAATAAAAAACCAAAATCATTGGATAACCGTTAGGGGATATTCTGAGAAATTACCCGTATCGAGGCAGTATCTTATCAAGGTAAAAGAGCGCATCCAAAGGGCGCAGGGCTGATTGCCATTCGCCACAGCATTTTACCGCCAGCCCCTGAATTGCGCCAATAGCCACTTTATGGCGCATTTAATCCCAAATTTTTCAGTAACCCGGCTGTATGATTTATTTTTGCCCTTCAAATCATTTCAAATCAAACCACCCCATGAATATATTAATGGTTTATCCTGAATACCCGGATACGTACTGGAGTTTCAGACATGCATTGCGATTTATTTCAAAAAAAGCCGCCGTACCCCCGCTGGGATTAATGACGGTTTCAGCCATGTTGCCTTCGCACTGGCAGAAAAAACTGACCGACATGAATGTATCACCACTAAAAACAAGCGATATTCGCTGGGCTGATTATGTATTCATTAGTGCGATGTATATCCAAAAAGCATCTGTTAAAGAAGTATTAATCGAATGCAAAAAACACCAGACAAAAATTGTAGCTGGCGGACCATTATTCACCCAGGAGGCTGATCAGTACCCGGAAGTTGATCATTTTATTTTAAATGAAGGAGAAATTTCCCTCCTCAACTTTTTGGATGACATTAAAGCCGGTCGGCAGCCCAAAAGGATTTACCGTACGGATGAATTTGCTGAAATGGCAACAAGCCCGGTTCCCGAGTATGGTTTGCTTCAAATGAAATCATACGTTTTTATGAATATCCAGTTTTCAAGGGGATGCCCCTACGCATGCGATTTTTGTGAGATCACCTCGTTGCTTGGCCACAAGGTGAGGATGAAGAAGCCTCAACAAATAATAGATGAAATGGAAGCCCTTTACAAACTAAATTGGCGCGGGCCTGTTTCCATTGTGGATGACAATTTTATCGGAAACAAAAAGTACATCAAAACACATTTGCTGCCGCTGATGAAAAACTGGATGATCGCGCACAATCACCCTTTTAGTTTCAACATACAGGCTTCCATAGACATGGCCGACGACCCCGAGCTCATGGAGATGCTCACAGAGGCCGGGTTTAGCTCGGCATTTATTGGCATCGAAACCCCCGAAGAAGTTTCGTTGGCAGGATGCAAAAAATTCCAGAACAACAACCGCGACCTTTTGCAAAGCGTGCAAACCATTCAACAAGCCGGGATACAGGTATCAGGAGGTTTTATTGTGGGTTTCGACAGCGACACCCCGGATGTATTCCAGCGACAAGTAGATTTTATACAAAAAAGTGGCATAGTTGCCGCAATGGTTGGCCTGCTGAATGCACCAAAAAATACGGAGCTTTACCGCCGTTTGGAAAAAGAAAACCGGCTTACAGTGGATGCAACCGGCGATAACACAGATTTTTCGATGAACTTCAAGCCAAAAATGAATACCAGCGATTTGCTGGACGGGTACCGGAAAATCATTAAAAATATATATTCCGTTAAGCCATATTATGAAAGAATAAAACAACTGGCCCGCAATTATCGCAGTAAGCGGATGGCTCCGAAAAAAATGGAATTTTCATACATCGGTGCGTTTGTAAGGGCAGTTGCAATACTGGGAGTAAGCAGCAGGGGACGCACTGAATTCTGGAAATTCCTCTTTTGGACGCTTTTCAGGCACCCCGAATTTTTTATTAACGCTGTAACCTATGCTGTTTACGGATACCATTTCAGGGTGGTTTATGGAATATCAAAAAATAGGCTTAAACAATAAAACCGTTGACCCGGTTATTATAAAGATAAAGTTTAACACCAATACAAATTTGAATCATGAATAAGAACCAGATAAAATTCCCCAATCAAAAAA
>CAYNDN010000013.1:13649-17151 GCA_964395075.1 uncultured Lentimicrobiaceae bacterium
CTGAATTCATCACCGAATTGAGGGCTGATGTAAAAGCGTATTTCGAACAAAACGGTATCACCAGGTTTGGAAACAGCTCGCTAATCGTTAAATCAGTATTTATGCTTACGTTGTATTTCGCTCCGCTTATTTTAATGATCACAGGGGTGGTTGCGGCATGGCCACTGATTTTACTTGCATGGTTGGTTATGGGCGTGGCTGTGGCGGGAATTGGCATGGGTGTAATGCACGATGCCAACCACGGCAGCTATTCGCAAATTCCGCAGGTAAATAAATGGATGAGCAGGACACTTTACCTGCTTGGCGGATTTCCGGTGAACTGGAAATATCAGCACAATACCATGCACCATGGTTTCACCAATATCGACGGACATGATGAGGATATTAAACCTGTAGGCATACTGCGTTTGTCGCCACACAGGCCATTGCTGAAAATACACAGGTTCCAGCACTGGTATGCCTGGTTTTTGTATGGATTGATGACCTTTTCGTGGGTTACCATGAAGGATTTTAAACAGCTTTCAGGCTACAAAAAAGAAAGAGCAAAACTGAATAGCAAAAAAACATACAACCAGCTTATGAAGGAGCTGATCATTTCCAAGGTGCTTTATTACATTGTGTTCCTTGTTATTCCAATGGTGTTAATCCCGGTGCCGTGGTACCTGACCCTGGCGGGCTTTTTACTGATGCATTTTGTGGCGGGATTAATACTTGGTGCAGTGTTCCAGGCAGCTCATGTAGTGCCAACTTCAGTGTTTCCATTGCCGGACGAAGAAGGAAATGTGGAAAACAACTGGGCCATCCATCAGCTTTTAACCACCTCGGATTTTGCACCGAAGAACAGGCTTTTGTCATGGTATACAGGTGGCCTCAACTTCCAGGTTGAACACCACCTTTTCCCCAACATCAGCCATGTACATTATCATAAACTGTCGTCTTTGGTTCAGCGTGCTGCCGCTAAACATAACCTTCCCTATTTTGTGGAAAAGAATTTTGCCCGTGCCATCCGAAGCCACACCAAAATGCTTTATATGCTTGGAAGAGAATAAGCGATTATCTTCTTAAAGCATATTTCATCGGGATTTTAGTTTCTCAAGTTCACGATTATAGTCGAACTGTAAATCTTCGTGGAGTTTGTTCAAGGCCTTTTTAATGTTTTCAAGCTGCCTGATGTAAATATTTTTCAATACCCTGCTGTGGCTGAGAAATGATGAAAATTCACTTAGCTTGCGGCAAAAATGCAACCGCAGCTCCACCTCGGTTTGCTTTTGCCCCGAAAAACGAATGTGCTTATTTGTGATTTTCACGATTTTGCGGATGCTCTTCTTGGCGTAATAGATATTGGATTTGTTGATTTCTTCAAATGCCTGATCCATCTCCGATTTGATCATCCGGATGTAAGTATCTTCATCCTCAGCCTCCAATAACAAATAGGTAAGCAATTCTTTGTTTTCCTTTTTAAACCGGGCCAGCCTGAGACACAATTCATACAACTCTGCTGGCGGACGGTTCTTCAATTCCTGTTTGATGTGGGATAGTGGGGCTGCTTCCATAAGTATTTGATATCTTGAACAAAAGAAATACTTTTTTCGGAGAATAGATTTTCACCGGGTGAGCCGAAATCTTAAGCCGCTTTCAAAATATTGATTAGTAATAGCATTTCTATTTAAAATTGGTAAAACCAAAACGGGGGATATGAAACAAAATATACTGCTGCTTTTTCTTGCTATTACTTTATCGACTCAAGCCCGGGAAGAACCACTCATCAAATTTGTGAATCCGTTTGCGGGCAACCGGAATTTATGTCAGGATCAATTTATTTTTGCTTTATCCTGAATTTTATCAAGTAAACGGTCACTTAGACCGGGAGCCTTAAAACGATATCCGATAAGTATCTGGAAGGATACAGCATCGTTAACAATTGAGGTGGTGGAACTGCCCTGGGAATATTTTTCCCACCTGCCGGTGGCCTGCAGCCCGGCAAAAAAGCGCTCGGAGTTATACCCCATGGCAAGCTGCCCCTCAGCCCTTATTATTGGGTTATTATCCCTTGTTAATGCATCTCCTTCAGGAAGCCTTGTTAAAAGCCTGGTATAAACCATACCGCCACCAAATCCTGTGCCTGCTGAAAGGTATAACTTACTATTGATCACATGGGTATAATAGTAGCCCAATTGCAAGATTAACTCCAGGTTATTCGACTTTTGGGAACTGTTGTTGCCGGTCAATTCAATCTTGTTATCCATGATATAGTATCTGTACCAGAAAAGCGGCATCAGGCTACCGGCACTTTTAAGCTGGCGCTCGGTCTGACTTGTCAGTGATTTTAAGGAAAAGTTCGCATTCAACTTGTAGGCCGTCATTCCGTAAAAACCTAAATATTGGAGTTCAGGAGCCAGGATGTAATTTGAAGTGTCCCTATTCCAATCAGGCACAAAATCACTCGTGTTTTGTACATAAAATCCATTGATATTGTGGTAGGTTAAACTTTGAATCCAATGGTTAAAGTTTAAGCCTACACCAATTGACCTTATTTTGGATGACCCCTTCCTGTCATCATCGTTATTGCCCGGCAGAAAATCCGGACTCACTGTTAATGCAAATGAAATAAACCGGTAATTGACCGACAGGCTTGTTTTTAATTTCGTGTTGGGCCGCAATTTAAAATCCAGCGGATCACTGTGGACCTCAAAAAATTCGATATTGTTGTTAATGCTAAGTTTCAGTGAAAGGTATTTATCCAGTTTTTCAATGTAAATACCTTTATCAACATCGCTTGTGATACTATCCGAACGATGCCCCAACAATATTACCGGAATGGTAAAAAACAGGAAGAGAAAACAAATTTTAACCATCTTGATTTGATCACTAGTGGTAAATACACAATACGAGTAATTTAAAGGAGTCAACTGATTCAAAAAAAAATTACCTGTTTCAGGCTGGAGTTAATCCACCGTCAGTGTCCTGTCGGTATTATCAGGCTGGTTGTAATTCTCTGAGGCAACCACAGTTCCGTCGGCTTTTCGCACCTCTAATAAATTATCAACATTGATGGTAACCGGGGTTACGTCCAATGTGCCACCATTGGGATTTACCTTTCCAAATTCTCCGAAATTACCATCTTCTATTTTCCAGAAAACAGTTAATTCATCGGCTGTGTTATTGATGACCGTAACTTTAAATGATACTTCTTCAATTGCATCTTCTATTTTATCTGCACAATTGGTAAAAGTGAAAATAACAGTTGACAACAGCAAAATTCTAAACAAGTTTTTCATGTTAATACTTTTAATTTTAATTGTTTTATGTCCGCAAATAATCAGTCTGATAAAAGACTTGTAAATATCTTGACAATCAATAGCCCCGACTTTTAAGTCGCGGGATAATGAATTTAAAAATACCCAGCCCCCCGATTTCGCTAAAAATGCCAAAGGCATTTTTAGCGAAATCGGGGGCTTATTCATTTCTGCCATTCAATCCCTGCCCTAAAGGAAGGGCTATT
>CAYNDN010000013.1:17161-18796 GCA_964395075.1 uncultured Lentimicrobiaceae bacterium
CAAATTGAATAGACTGATTAGTTACCTATTTCCTTATAATGTTCATTTCTAATAAACAGGCTGTCTCAAAAGTCGCTTTTTTTGTCTCCCGCTGATTGTCGCATATTGTTCTTAAGCGTTTATGAATAGAACTTTGATTCATGGCCATACCGGCGAAAATCTGCGATATCTGCAGGGAATAATACTTTTGAGACAGCCCTGTAAAAAATAGAACTCAATATTTTATTCTACCAGCTTTCTTCTGTAATCATATACCTTCTTTCCGCCATAGGCTGCTCCCAGCGCCAGCATCAATACCAATCCACTGCCAATAGGTGCGCCGCCCCCAACTGGGGTATTGCCCCCTCCGGGATTTCCATTCCCGTTATTCGGGGGTGGAGGGGTTTGTGCACTGAGCGCTCCCAGCGCCATAACCAAAACTGTTGTTGCCAATATACTTTTAAATGCTTTCATGTTATTTAGTGTTTTGTTGTTTTATTATCCGGTTTATTTTTTCAGTTACCTGACAAATACTTTTTCGGTCTTCACTTCCGTGGATGTCCTCACCAATACCAGGTAAACACCCGTTTCCAGGTTGGCGGGAAGGGCAATTGCCGCTGAGGGGGCCAGTTGCTGATGCAATACCACACGGCCCAGCATGTCGGTCATCATCACTTCCCCGCTTTCGGCTCCCTGCACTACAAGCTCATTATTAGCGGTGTAAATCAGTATATCCGACCGGTTAGCCGTAGTTTCTTCTATGCCCACCGATTCCAGGTGCAGCTTGAAGCGTGCCTCAGCGTCGGTAAGCGGATCCCATGAAAATTCGTACCGGCCGTTTTGCAGGTTGTGCATAGCGCCTGTCTTGGTATCTTCAAGCATCACGTTGGTGAGGTCGCTGACATCCTTAATGCCGATGGTATAAATTCCACTCATGTTGTTTTCGAAACCAAGCTGAATGCTTTCTGTTTCAGGACGGGCATCAATGGCCAGCTTACGGCCTTCGCCGAAAGCGTATAACTGCGAAACGCCATCCACATACGAATTAAATTTCAAGGCATCGTAAGCCAGGTCGAAACCATTGCTGGCTTCATCATTGAATACGATGAACAATTCATCGGTATTGCTTCCGCTTTTGGCTTCCAGAACAAGCCCTTTGCTGATGCCCGATTTGTAGAAAGCGGTAGCTCCGCTGTGGGTACGGTTTGTATTATTCAATGAGAATGTACCGCCGGCAGTGGTCACGATGAAGAATCCCTGCATGGGGGGTACATGTTGTGAGCCGGATCCTACGTTGTTATTCCACTCAATATAATCGCCTAAACCGCCATTGGCCGACTGGTCCCAGTAATAGATCGCTCCCCAGGTGTCGTCGAGCCCACTCCAGTCGATGGAGGATGGATAGGGATTCCCTAAAAGGTTAGCGCCTTCAAAAGCGTTGGGGTCACTGGAATATTCTGTAAAAGTTACCGCCTGGGTCTGATTCCCTGTTAAGGGTGTTCCGGTGAAGCTATAGCTGGCCGGGCCTGCGGATTCCGACCAAAGGCTGTAGCCCTGTTTGGTGTTCAGGGGTGTAGCCGGATCAATGATCTGTTCCCAGGCGTGGGTCGTTTCATTCCAAACCTGCAAGTAATCGGTCAGGAAAGTATTTGCCGT
>CAYNDN010000013.1:18806-24278 GCA_964395075.1 uncultured Lentimicrobiaceae bacterium
TAATACCTGTGGTAGGTATAGAAATGAGGTGCCATGCGCCAATGGAAAGGTCGCGGTTCATCGTGATCGTTCCATCGTTGGTAATGGTGCCAAGGGTGATGAGTGATCCGCCCGACTCCACAGTCAGTGAAGCGCCTGACTGAACGGTGAGGTCTTTACAATCTGCTGCAACACCGTTTCCAATTACTGGGTCGTTGGTTACATCAGGAATAATGACGTTATCGCTGCTCGTTGGTACGGTATTAGTCGACCAGTTGCCGGCCTTGGCCCAGTCGCTGTCGGTAGCACCGGTCCAGGTAATGGTGGTGCCTGAGGATTTGGTAAACAGTGTAAACACTGCATCATCAGGCAAAGTGAGCGTGTTAAAAGTAAGAATGTCGCTGCTAAAGCTGGCCGGGCTTTCTTCAGTAACCGTACCGTTGGTGAAATCGCCATTGCCATCGGTGTCAATCAGCAGTTTGAAATCAGCAAGGGCTGTGCCGGTTACTGTTAATCCGGTCAGGTCGAGGGTCATGGTCACTGAACCTGCGTCGCCCGTGTGTTGTACTTTCCATTCGCGGGATAAGCGCGCTCCTGAAAGCGATGCCGGCAAATCAGTCGTTTGTTCCGTTAATGCCGCATTGTTATGACCCAGCATTAAAAAGTCGCCATCATCCAAATCGCTGGCATTGCTCAGTACAATATTTCCTTTGCCGCTTTGGCCGGTACCATCACCGCTGCCGGTATTGACGCTGTTGGAGCTGGCTTGATTTAATCCGCTTGCATCGTCTTTGCCTATACCGAAAACGTCATACTTGTAGGTAGCGTTGGCAGGCCATATTGTAGCCCCAGCGGAAGATAAATAGGCAACTGCATTGGTATTATCGCCCAATGAAATACCGTATTTAATAGCCAGGTAAGATTGTACTTTGCTTTTATCGGTAGCATTTAAGCCCGTTGGGTACAATAAAATTTCTGCGACTTTTCCTCTGAAGTGGGTAAAAGTTGTAGTACCACCCGGATTTAATGATCCTCCAATAGAAGGTTCAATTGAAATGGAAGTGAAAGAACTAAGATTAAGTACATTCGGATTAAACTCAACACCATTTTGTTCGAATTTCCAAAATGGCGTTGTGACTGGGGTTAAGTCGGCATTTAAAAGGTTATAAGAAACCCCAATCTTACTTGAGAAAACGTTACTGTAACCATTACCACTCGATTGGTTAATAAACACATCATTCCTCCCCAGAAAAACACCTTTCATGTATCCGCTAAAAGTACCGTCACTATTTCCAACCAAACTCCCGCTCTGATTTTGCACATCCTCAATATAAACCGCAAATGCATCTGCAACTTGAATATTTGTGTTCCCTTCCAGTCGATTATCAGGTGGGTTATTTGATGCATTAGAACTTGAAATTGCCACAGCTGGATTAAAATTGACTGCATTGGTTTGGTAGCCAATAGTACCTGTTTTGGTAAAGGTATTAGTGCCTGTTTGATCCGTCCAGCCGGTCAGATCGCTACCACTGTTGGTAGCTCCGTCATTGGCTTTCAGCCATAAACTAGCGCCTACTACCCCTGGACCGACTGGTGGCAAAAAGTTGGTTACTAGGGTCAAATAGCTTCCATCCGCAATGGTCACTCCGGTAAATGTCACCTTGGTTCCTGTCAAACTTGCAGCATTTTCCACAGTAGCCCCACTGCTAAAATCTCCATCTGTATCTACGAGTAACTTAAAATCAGCTGCTGTGCTGCCGGTCACTGTGAGTCCTGCAATATCAAAGCTCAAATCCACTGTGCCCGGATCTCCGGTGCGCTTCACCAACCATTCGCGGGTTATTCTGCTTTGGCCAGCAGTGGGTACTTCGGTGGTTTGCTCTGTCAAGGCTGCATTATCATGCCCCATAATCAAAAAGTCGCCATCAGTCAGGGTTGAAGGATTACTTAGTACAATATTTCCCTTCCCGCTTTGTCCGGTACCATCTCCGTTACCGGTATTGATGCTGTTGGATTGGGTTTGATCCAAGCCGCTGGCATCGTCTTTACCAATGCCAAATACATCGTTCCAATGGGTTGTATTATTCCACAATACCGTGCCTGCAGAACTTACGTAATTCACTACAGAGGGGTCAAGATTGATCCCATACTTTATGGCTAAATAAGATTCTATTGTTAATCGGTCGGTAGCACTGTGCGAAACTGGATACATCACTACCTCAGCTATCTGTCCATTAAACACGGAGGGGAATGGATCGTATTGTGCCCTGCCTATTTGTGGTATATGCGTGTACGTCTGCATTGTAGCCCCATTACCTCCATAAGGAACCGTATTAAAAGTTTGACCGTCAATAAATGACTTTTGATTGCTTGCATCTTGTCCAGGTACAATTTCAAAAATTCCAATTCGAGCCTTCTCAGTACCGAGATTTCCTTGAGATTGTGAAAATAATACATCAGTGCCTGAGCGGTTGTTACCAGTTCCCATACCGGCACCTCTAAACATATACCCTGCATTTAAAACGCTGGCATCGTTAGCAGGATCTGTTACACTAATAACCGTTCCTTCAAGCCCTGCATTGTTTCGCTTTACTACTGCATAAATCGTTTGAAATTTAATGGGTGTATTCCCTCTCAAGAAATCTCCGGTTCCGTCAAAATCAACTGAATTGTTAAAATTAATTGCAGAAACACCCGATTGGGGATTTCCTGAAACAGTAAACGTATTTGTTCCCGTCTGATCAGTCCAGGCGGTAAGGTCGCTACCACTGTTGGTAGCTCCGTCATTGGCTTTTAGCCAAAGATTGGCTCCAATGACACCACCCGGTGCGACAGGAGGAACTGGAGAAGTGACTATAGTCAAATAGCTTCCATCAGGAAGGGTCACTCCGGTAAAAGTCACTTTAGTGCCTGTTAAACTGGCGGCAGTTACCTCGGTAGCCCCACTGCTAAAATCTCCATCTGTATCTACGAGTAACTTAAAATCAGCTGCTGTGCTGCCGGTCACTGTGAGTCCTGCAATATCAAAGCTCAAATCCACTGTGCCCGGATCTCCGGTGCGCTTCACCAACCATTCGCGGGTTATTCTGCTTTGGCCAGCAGTGGGTACTTCGGTGGTTTGCTCTGTCAAGGCTGCATTATCATGCCCCATAATCAAAAAGTCGCCATCAGTAAGGGTTGAAGGATTGCTCAACACCATATTTCCTTTGCCACTTTGACCGGTGCCATCACCGCTGCCGGTATTGATGCTGTTGGAGCTGGCTTGATTTAACCCGCTTGCATCGTCTTTGCCAATACCGAACACATCGTTCCAGTAAGTGGTGTTGTTCCATATAGGAGTGCCAGCGCTATTCAAATAATTTGCGACCGACTGGTCTAAGGTGATACCATATTTGATGGAGAGATAAGATTGTATTTTCAGTTTATCCGGTAAAGACAAGCTTGAAGGATATAACACCATTTCTGCAACTTTTCCCCTGAAATGGCGCCATCCCCCACCAGGGACCGTTCCGCCCTGATTATTTGTGCCGCCAATCCAAGGTGTCAGGCTGATCTGATTAAAACCTTTCGTCCCGATGATCGTCTGCGTAAGCCCGTTCAGGGTTGAAAGTTCTCCTGTGGTCGCAGAGGTATAATTCACGTCTACACCAACAACAGTTGCCGGCTGCAAGGCAGCCAGTAAGGGGTTCTCAAACCTGAAGAAAGGATCTGTCGTGCTCCCGTTCGAAATATAGTTTTCGTTGCCCGAGAAGCCGCCAAAAATCTGTTTCCCATATTTCCCTCCATTTGTTGCACCTCCGATAAGTGCCCCGCTCGTTGCATTTGTCTTGAAGAAAACGGCAAATCCGTCCACATAGCTAATTGAAGCATTGCCAGCCAGGTAATCTCCCGGTAAAGCTGTCACCGCTTCATCATTGTCAAAAACGGCCACCGGGTTAAAGTTTATTTCATTTGCTGAATAGCCGGGGGTACCATTTACTGTGAAGGTATTGGCGCCCGTCTGATCCGTCCAACCGGTCAGATTGCTGCCACTGTTGGTAGCTCCGTCATTGGCTTTCAGCCATAAACTAGCGCCTACTACCCCTGGACCGACTGGTGGCAAAAAGTTGGTTACTAGGGTCAAATAGCTTCCATCCGCAATGGTCACTCCGGTAAATGTCACCTTGGTTCCTGTCAAACTTGCAGCATTTTCCACAGTAGCCCCACTGCTAAAATCTCCATCTGTATCTACGAGTAACTTAAAATCAGCTGCTGTGCTGCCGGTCACTGTGAGTCCTGCAATATCAAAGCTCAAATCCACTGTGCCCGGATCTCCGGTGCGCTTCACCAACCATTCGCGGGTTATTCTGCTTTGGCCAGCAGTGGGTACTTCGGTGGTTTGCTCTGTCAAGGCTGCATTATCATGCCCCATAATCAAAAAGTCGCCATCAGTCAGGGTTGAAGGATTACTTAGTACAATATTTCCCTTCCCGCTTTGTCCGGTACCATCTCCGTTACCGGTATTGATGCTGTTGGATTGGGTTTGATCCAAGCCGCTGGCATCGTCTTTACCAATGCCAAATACATCGTTCCAATGGGTTGTATTATTCCACAATACCGTGCCTGCAGAACTTACGTAATTCACTACAGAGGGGTCAAGATTGATCCCATACTTTATGGCTAAATAAGATTCTATTGTTAATCGGTCGGTAGCACTGTGCGAAACTGGATACATCACTACCTCAGCTATCTGTCCATTAAACACGGAGGGGAATGGATCGTATTGTGCCCTGCCTATTTGTGGTATATGCGTGTACGTCTGCATTGTAGCCCCATTACCTCCATAAGGAACCGTATTAAAAGTTTGACCGTCAATAAATGACTTTTGATTGCTTGCATCTTGTCCAGGTACAATTTCAAAAATTCCAATTCGAGCCTTCTCAGTACCGAGATTTCCTTGAGATTGTGAAAATAATACATCAGTGCCTGAGCGGTTGTTACCAGTTCCCATACCGGCACCTCTAAACATATACCCTGCATTTAAAACGCTGGCATCGTTAGCAGGATCTGTTACACTAATAACCGTTCCTTCAAGCCCTGCATTGTTTCGCTTTACTACTGCATAAATCGTTTGAAATTTAATGGGTGTATTCCCTCTCAAGAAATCTCCGGTTCCGTCAAAATCAACTGAATTGTTAAAATTAATTGCAGAAACACCCGATTGGGGATTTCCTGAAACAGTAAACGTATTTGTTCCCGTCTGATCAGTCCAGGCGGTAAGGTCGCTACCACTGTTGGTAGCTCCGTCATTGGCTTTTAGCCAAAGATTGGCTCCAATGACACCACCCGGTGCGACAGGAGGAACTGGAGAAGTGACTATAGTCAAATAGCTTCCATCAGGAAGGGTCACTCCGGTAAAAGTCACTTTAGTGCCTGTTAAACTGGCGGCAGTTACCTCGGTAGCCCCACTGCTAAAATCTCCATCTGTATCTACGAGTAACTTAAAATCAGCTG
>CAYNDN010000014.1:0-6786 GCA_964395075.1 uncultured Lentimicrobiaceae bacterium
TTTTTTTGACCTTTAGCAGAAAAGCCTGTGGAGAAATTCCTTCCGCTTTTTTAAAGGCATTCAAAAAAGTATTGCGCGAAGAGAAGCCCGATAACAATCCGATGGCTTCGAGGGTAAGGTCGGTGGATTTTCCTTCTCTGATTAGGTTCTTGGCATGCTCAACCCGCCACTCGTTGCGAAAATCGCTGAATGTTTGCTTTTTCACTTCTCTGAAATAATAGGCCAGGTGATGAACGGGTACATGCATCAGCACCGCAAGCTGGGCGAGATTGAATTCGGGCTGAAGAAAGGGTTGCAACTCTTGCATACACGAAGTTGTCTTTTCACGGATCAGATTGAGGTATTCGGTTTCGAAACGAAGTTCACCTTTGCTTTTTTCCGCTTGATGAATAGTTTGTTCCGGCACTGAAACCTGATTTGGTTCAGGAAGCTCAGGCACGCGGGGCATGCCATAAAGCACTTCAGGAAAAAAGAAGGGAGAAATCAGCAAACCGGCCAGCCCGATCCCAGAAAAAAGTTGAAGGCTGTTGAGCGTATAAAACATAATGATATTGCCATCAGTAAATGATCTCATAAGCAGGAAAATTTGACTGATTGCCAACACCGAAAGAAATCCTAAAAGCAGCAACATCCACTTTATCATAAATCGCTGCTTAAAGAATACATTGCTTTTCTTTTTTCCTGCTACATATTTAAAAAAGATAATCGCCGACCAAAGTGCATAACCAAGTACAAGCAATGGCCTGCTTATAAACACAAACACCTTAGGAAGGAATTGGTACATGCCGGCCTGCCTGAAATCCTTTACATTTTCGTAATTCTCGACCAATTGTTCAGCAACCGCTGTTTTGAACGACCAGGGTGACACATAATAGGAAAAGGCTCCAATAATATAAAGTAACATGGGTATCAGGTGCAGCAGATCTTGTTTTTTTAATCGCGAATGGTCGTTTACTAAACTTCGGACATAGAAGTAAAGCAAGGGGCCGGTGAGGTAGGTCAAAAAACCAAGATGCAGAAATACAATGCTTACCAACAGCACCGATTTCGAAAATAACATCACATATTGGATGAACCCATAAAAACTGATCAGGAAAAAGAATCCGCCAAGATAAATTGTTGATGTATATTTCCGTGCATTGAAATACACCAGAATGACACTTAAAAAAGTCCCCAATATTGATAACGACAACAACACCAATTAAAAAATTTGTACAAAAATAAGAAAATGTCCATAAGGCTATTCCTAATTTCTGCTTCATGCTTTTCTACTTTTTTAGTTTATTTTTGTTGTATTGATTTTTTAAAAATCCACATTCGATGTTAAAAAAAAATTAATCTGTTGTTTTCTATCCAATCTCTAAAAATCATGATTAGAAATATGAATTCAGCCATTAAATTAGAAATGCTAAACAATATTTTTGGCGAATATCCAAAAAAACGATTCCGTAAAAAAACCATCATTATTGCGGGTATTGCTGGGGTCTTAGGTTTTCCGGGGTTTCATTATTTTTATCTCCGTAAATATGGGAATGGTCTTTTTGTGCCTGTGGTTGCCTGGCATATCGCTGTTTTTCTTGGTGCACTTACACAATCGATGATGGTTGCTTATCCCTTGTTGTTAAGTTTTTCAGGATATTTTATGTATAAGTATTCCAAAATGCCGGATGATGTTTTTGATCAAAAATACAACCACTATCTAAAATGCAGTGCTTGTGGCCGGAGACTGCATTTGGCAAACAAAGCAACATTTGGCCAGGGAAAGCTCAACGATGGCTCGCGGTTATGCTACGCATGTTATATGATCGTTCAAAAACACGACAGACAGATTGTTGGTTTTAGCAAAGCCCCCTTTGATGCCGGGCGTGCCATGGAAATTCTTGAGCAGGCCTTGCCCGAAAAAAGACTACTCCCTTCATATTATACTTTGCAAAAAATCAGTTCTACTGCTATCCTCGCAGAATTGGAAGATATCAGCAGTGCAGCTATAAGTCTCTATATTAATATTATTGTTGACGAGCAATTGCTGGAACAATACACTTTGTTGACTGATGATAATGAGCCGGTTGTTTTTTTTAAAACTTATCTTATCTATGATTTGGGGCAGATTACTAAAATGGTGTGTAATGGTTCCCTGGATATAAAATGTACCGAAACTTTTAGTTTTGTGCTTATAACTATGTATTTATGGTCGCATCCCGAACTTCTATTTCTTGATGTGGCCAAAAATGTTTTTCGATCAGCCCAAAATCTTGTAAAGTTTAAAGAAATATTTGATCCCCTGAAGGAAATCGTTGAAGGAGTTAATCTGTATCAGTTGAATGCAACCCTGCAGGTGAGATCAGATGAAAATGAGAAAACCTCAGCGATAATTCCCTTGGCATTGCTCCCTGTTTTGAAAAAGTTAGAGCCCCCGCTTTTTGAAAGCTACCAGTGCTTGCTGCATCATTTTGCCGAATGTATCATTTTCAACAACGGACAAAATGTTGAACAACAAAAAGAAAAACTGAAACAGGTGCATACCAGGTTGAATGGCTCAATGCAGGAAAGTTAAGAGCAACCTGCAAATGGCAAATACATTCAGCCTGCAGATCCTGAAAAAAATGAGCAATAGTTTTTAAAAATAATAACCTGAATAGAATAAAAAAGCTGCAATAAAAATGAAAATCAGGAAAAAACAAATTCATGTAGAACAGGCAGGTACATTAAAGCAACTGATCACAGCGTATGAAAAAGAGCATGTTACACATCTAAAAATTTCCGGATTACTCAACAGGAAGGATTTTGATGTACTGGATGATATGTGTTCGAGCTGGGTGGAATATGATGAAGATGATAATGCGATTGTTGATGTAAATGAACCGCCACTTTTGAAGGATTTGGATTTGGGCGACTGCATATTGTTCGATAAACCTTACATAGGTGAATTCACATACCATTCAAAAATAGAACGATTTGTCTGCCCAAAGAATCTTGAAGGCATTAATGAATATTTGGTATTTGAAGATGCAGCCCAACTGGAAACAGTTGTTTTACCCGAAACTTTTAAAGAATTTGGGTATGGTACTTTTTCGAGTTGTGTAAAGTTGAGTGAAATTAATTTTCCGGAGAAGCTGGAAAAGATTGGCAGTTTTTCGTTTTGTGGTTGCATTGCCTTGAAAAACGTAAGGATACCAGGCAAAGTTTCATCTATTGGAAACGCAGCATTTGGTGGTTGTGATGCGTTGGAAAAATTTGACATTGACGCATCAAACCCTTATTTTACCGTATTGGATGGCGTACTTTTTACCAAAGACAAAAAGAAGCTTGTTGCATTCCCCTGCGGAAATAAAAACAAACATTATACAATTCCCGAAGGGGTAGAAATTATTGGAAAAGGTTCTTTTTTTGATGCTCAAATTGAATCAATAACTTTTCCATCAACTTTAAAAACCATCGAAGGGTGGGCACTCCGATTTTGCGAAAATTTGAAATGCCTTGATATTCCGGATTCGGTAACAGAAATTGGTGAATTGGCATTTGGATTTTGCCTTGCACTAAACCAAGTAAAACTGCCCGATAAAATAACCATACTTAAAGAACAAACCTTTGGAGGTGGAGATAATTTAAAAGAAATAGATATCCCGCCATCGGTAAAAATAATCGAGGACACGGCTCTGGGATGGTCCGACAGCCTGGAAACAATCCACCTGCACGACGGGCTTGAAGTGCTTGATGACCTTACACAAATCAAAACACTTAAGCACGTTGTGATTCCAAAAACAGTAAAGCAAATTGCATCAGGTATTTTTCGTAATAGTGTAAATATGCCTGAAATTAAGATTGATCCTGAAAACCCGTATTTCTGTACTGTGGATGGCTTATTGTACAGTAATGACAAAACCGTTCTGGTTGCAGTACCTTTTAACGAACACAAAAAAATTACAATCCCTGAAGGGGTGAAAATCATCAGGGATTTTGTGTTTGAAGGATTTAATAAACTGGAGGAAATAGTGCTTCCGGAATCGCTGAAGGAAATTGGTCACCGTGCATTTGACGGTTGTAAAGCCCTAAAAAAATTGACCTTCCCAAAATCGCTACTTTCGGTTGATTTCCGTGCCTTTGACGATTGTAATAACTTGCTGGCTATCGAACTCCTGGCCGTGAAACCACCAAAGATTACAAAGTTTCTTACAGATGGCTGGAAATTTTTTGGAAATGCCGGGGAGCTTACGTTGTATGTGCCAAAAGAAAGCCTGGCAGCCTACAAAAAAACTACTGGATGGAAAAACATAAAAAACATTGAAGGGTTAAATTAAAGATTTTGAAATAATAACAAAACATCTCAACCTGTACCAATTATCTCATAAACAAATAAAACAGGGAAAAGCAAACAGGAAATAGTTGCCACAGTAGTAGTTATATACATTTATCAAAATGGGAATTGCAAAAAGCATTGAAGCTTACACAACGTATGACGGTTACTCCACAGACACAGAAATATTTATCAAAAATCTATCTGAAAAACTTGATGCGGACTTTTTGGTAAATACTTATAACAAAAATTATGACCCATTACATAAAAAAGATCGATTGACAACATTTATGAAACCCAACAAGTATAAGCTGACTATTACCTTCTTTGAAAATATAATAAGCAACAAACCCTTCGAGTTACCAACTTATGAACTCACATTTCCAATAAATTACATATTTGAAGACAGTCTTACGTTGATTTTTTATCCAAATAATACTGTGCAAATAATGTTCTTGACATTTGAACATTTATGGGCAGGTTTTATTGAAACATTAAAGTTTCGATCAATTTATGAAAACAGACAACAAGCAATAAAAAGGTATGAAACTTTGCGTAATGAATACAAAAACGTTTTTGGAAAGCTCAACATCAGAACAATTTGTATAATCACCCACGCTTATTACGAAACTGAAAATATAGGTGATATTGAAAAATATCATACTATTTCACTACCCGACATTCTCCAGGTTGCAAAGGAAAAAGATAATTTACACGTTTTTGATTTAGTCCAAATTTTCAATACAAATAAAGTTGAAGATTTAGACAAAGAGTTTGTTGAAAAGCCAGAGCTACAAATTTTGCTAATCGACCATCTTAATCAAAACTAATTTAAGAGCGGCTGAAAAACATCCCTTAAGGAAGTTTTTTCTCCAAACCATCAATCTGCTTTTGAAACGATTTAAAAGCTTGCAACAAATCCTTGTAATCCGATTTCAAATCTTCGATTTCATCTTTGAGCCTGTTGATTTCTTTTTTCTGATCGTTGATGGTTTTCTCTTGATCCTCGTTTTCCTCAAGCAACTCTCCTACAGTTTCCTGCATGGTTTTCAAATCCAGGCTTGAAATATCAGAAACCTGAATAAGATTATCCCATTTATCCATTACCAATACGGCACCATCGCGGGTTGGGAAGGTGTTTACCAGCTTAGGGTTGGTTTCTTCCTGCGCACTGGCACTCAGGGCAAATAAAAAAGCAATGATTGAGATGCATAACATTTTTATTGTCATAATGAAAGTTGTTTTGGTGTTACTAAAATATGCTGATTTTTAAAGTTTAAAAATACAATTTTGAGATCGTTTAATAGTAAAGGAGACGGTTATAAAAAATTTGATTCTTAAATAATGAACCTGATCATGTTCTAATTAAAACACTATGAGAGGAATCAAAGTCATCTTATTAATAGAATAAGGAGCATCGCTATTGATGCCCCTCAAAAATAATAAGTAACTATGGTCAACCACCCGCATCCCACCGCCTTGTTTCATGCGCTACAGCCTTGTCCGTTGCAGTTACTTTTTAAATTTTGCTTCCTGCGGAAATTTGCCGTAATCTTCTTTGGTAATAAGTACCTTGTCAAGGTCGGAAATAGAATCCATAAGAACATTGCTTTTTACCGGATCAAGCTCAAACTCATTACCTCCATTCCTGGCGTATTTTACAAAATACCTTACGCTGCTTTCATTTTCAAAAGAAGAGCGAAAAACGGCATCTTCATAATCGTACCACCAATACACAGGCTTTCTATTTGGAAAGCTGTCGGTAAAGGTTTCGTCTGTCTTTTCTTGCAAATCTGTCATGTGCACAAAATTACAATAAACAAGTGGTAAAAGATTGGCACCAAAAAAGAAAAACGTTTCGCAAATACAATTTCTATTCTGATGAGAAAGTCATTTATTAACCACCGTAAAATAGAACACCCACCTTACTGGTGGGTGAGCAGGCGGTACGAGCCGCCCGAAGCGTAACACGTCCCTTTAGGATGCAAATATAAAATAATCAACACACAAAAAGCAAAATTTTTATGGAAAAAAGTGAAATACGTTGAACGCATGAGTGGTGAGTCGGGAACACTATTTAATTCTCCAGGTGATGGTAACATTTTTGCTAAGGCCAATATCAAAGGGATGGGTTTCTGGAGCGGAAGCTTCGACGGCAAAAGCGGGCTGCGTCTTCCTTCCCAGAATAAATTGATTTCTATCTTTTCAAAATTACTATTTTTGTGCTATGAAAGCACACCTTGTATATTGGGCAGGAGCATTAGTTATGATTCTGTTTTTTACGGCAATAGACGCTGTGATTGGATTTTGGGTATTCGTTATTTATTTCATTTGTTATCTTGCTTTGATTTTTCTGTACTGGCTGATAAATATACTTTCATGACACTTTTAAGCCATTTACAAAAATGAGTTGGATATTGGGTATATTAATCACTCCGCTGTTGATCTGGTTTTTTAAAGATTTCACCAGGTATTTGCTTATTTTGCTCTAT
>CAYNDN010000014.1:6796-23278 GCA_964395075.1 uncultured Lentimicrobiaceae bacterium
CCCTTGTTTGGGTGCTATTCCTGCCTTTTTTGCTGTTTCGAAAAGTTTTTTACGGAAAGCTGTTTCCGGATTTTTTCAGGCTTAGGTAATTATCATTGGCGGTTTCGATTTTAACTCTGCATTCACTGGCGAAAAAAACCAATGCTTCATCCAGTTTCAGCATCATATGTTTTGAAGTTTTTTTTACCCAATACTTTCCTCCACAATCCTGACTTCCTCATCCGTAAGCCCGTAAAGTGCGTACACCAGCCGGTCGATTTCGGCTTCAAGAGCAATCTGAGATGGATCAATCAAGATTGAATTGACTAAATCTTCGATTTTTTGTTTTTGTTCATCTAAGGCGCTTCTAATGGGAATTTCACTTACATATGATATTTTTAAACGAATAAAACCTCCTCTGACAAAATCTGCAATATTAGATAAATAAAATTTTGAAATTTTTGAATTTAGCAATCCCAACAATGATTTCTCAGCATTCATAATCATGTGTACATTATCATTTCCAAAATTATTAGAATCATCAAATGAAAATGAATTAATTACTGAAGTAATTCCCGGCCACAAAATTTTCGGTTTTTGAAATTCCTTGAAATAATCAATCGAATCCTGGATCTCATACCACTTATAGGTTCCGGGCTTTCTTCCCGGCCAGTTCTTTCCGTTGAAATCTTTTGGACTTGGCTCCAATTGTTCCCTGAATTTATGTAAATGATTAAGTATGGCAGGATATTTCTCAACATCAATACCTCTTCGAGTGAAAATCAGGTATTTGTCGGTTGCAGGTTTTCTGTACCTTTTTATATCCCTTCCTGCCAAAAATGGTTTAATGATTTCCACACTCTTCGGGTCTTCAACAATAAGCCTTTCCCTGGTTGCTTCATCAATTACAAAGGCTTCATTCAGACCAGTTAAAACACCCCTGAAGATTTTTCCATCAACATATTCGCCAAGTGGTGTGCCTTTGCTTTTTAGTTTTGCCAGTAGTTTTTGTATCCTGGAATCGGTCAAAGTCCAGCCATTGTCTTGCAGCTCACCTGTTAGCACCTCAATTTTTCGCCCGGTAAGATAGTTTGCTATCCCGTCTGGATAATCGAGCGTATCAACGTTTACCGCTGTGAATTTATCCACCGGCTTATCCTTCAAAATATGAAGAATGCAGGGATAAGTTGTTGCCTCATCAAAAACCGGCAGGTCGCCAAAATCGATTATTTGCCTGATGGTAAAGTTGCTTACAAATTTCCGCAAGCCTTTTCCATAACCTGCTCGCATCCATTTGTTGGGCAGGATAAAAATGAATTCGCCCTTCTTTTTCAGGATTTCCATTCCCATTTCAACAAAATAGGTATAAAGGTCAGATGTCCCGCTATATACATCGAAACTGTTTTGCAAATAAGGTTTTATTTCTGAAAACTCTTCCTGCCTTATGTAGGGCGGATTTCCTATCACCACATCAAAACCAACATAATCGCCGTCGTCGTTTAGTACCTCCGGAAACTCGAAGCGCCACTCGAAGGCATTTTCATAAATCTTGTTGTTTTTTATTTCTTCGAGCTCGGTTTCGAGTTTTTGAATTTTGCCGGTCAGCACTTTTATTTTACGGTTCCAGTCGGCCAATTCTTTTTTGCTGCGTTCGAACAGCGAAGTTTGGTTGGTGAGGGTAAACAGCTCGCCGTTGAGTTTGCGCAGTTGCAGCACCCGCTTGTCGTTGGCGGCTACTTCGCTTTCGAAATCGTTTTTTATGGAAGTGATAAGTTTTTGCATTTCCCGTTTTTCTTCTTTGCCGGTGGCATTGCGGTAGGTCATCACGGCCAGGCGGTAACTTTCGATGCTCCACTGGCTTTTGCTCAGGGCCTTTTTTATGTCGGCGTCCAGTGCGTAGCGCGAAATAAGCGAGTTGCCCACCTTAATATTAATGTCGATGTTGGGGAGGGTTTCCAGCTCATGTTCGTTTTTGTAGTAAGCATTTTTGAGCAGCTCAATCCACAGGCGCAGGCGGCAAATCTTTACCGAGTTGGGGTTTATGTCCACCCCAAACAGGCAGTTTTCGATGATGGTTTGTTTTTCGTGGAAGAGGGTTTGCTGTATGCGTTGGCTTTCGGGATTTTTGGGGTTATACTCAAACAGTTCGCCGTCTTCATCGGTCATCACCAGCTCATCGTTAACCACTTCCACGTTGTATTCTTTGAGCCGGCGGCCATGGGTGTCCTGCAAAATGTTCAGGTCGTTTTTTACGCTTATCATTTCGTTGAGTGCCGACACGAGGAAATGCCCCGAGCCTACCGCGAGGTCGCAAATTTTGAGGCTGTTAATAATAAGGTTGGCTTCGCTGCGGTCGTCAATCTTGTTGTACACCTCATCCAAATTTTGGCAGTTCCATTTTTTCACATCATTAAATTTTTGCACTACGGCACGCCTGATTGTTTCGCGGCTCATATACATGGTAATAAATCCCGGGGTGAAAAATGAGCCGTCTTTGTATCCGTTGATCTTTTCAAAAATCAGCCCCAGTACCGAGGCATTGATCAGGGTTTTGTTTTCTTCCTGAATTTCTTCGCCACCATCGCCGGCAAAATCGTAGGCATCCAAAAATTTAAACAGATAATCAAGGCTTAGCAGTTCGCCCTTATACTTTTTGCCTGTGGATTCTTTCAATACTGTTTGAGCAATTACGGGCATTTTACCATCTTTGATCTGGCTGATAAAAAGGCAGGCATGTTCGAGTTCGGCGGGTTCGAACAGCGAGCTGTTGAGATAAGGCACATGAGCGAAAGTTTTGTTGGTTGCCTCATCGCGTTGGCTAAGCTTGCGTGCAAGCACACTAAAAAACAGGCTGTTCAGCTCATCGAAATTTTTAATTTTTTCGCTGTTCAAAAATGCGTAAGCCCTGTTCCCCTTGTGATATTTTATTAATTGTGCTTCGAGGAGTTTCAGGAACAGGATGCGATTTACCCAGCTTATAATCAATTCGATGGCAATATTAAAAAGGCGTTCCTCCATTGTTGCCCCATAGCGGTATGGTTTTTCGAGTCTAACGATTTTGTCGAGGCTGTCGAGTTGCACGATGGTGCTTTCGATCAAAGCACCGGGGTTTCGGGCGTCCGCTTTTTTACGGCCAATGAGTTTTTTACCTCCGGTTTTTATTTCATTTAGCCCGATAATATGCAATAACTCGGTGTAAAAAGTAAGGTCGAGGCTGTTGCTGTCGTTGGCAAAGGGGAGCTTGAGCAGGTGCTGTGGCGTTAATATTTTGAACAGGGCAATGAGTTTGTTATCGTCTTTGAGGTTGGTGTTGCGCAGTGGTTTTTCGTAGGTGTGGATATTGAACCAGGTATACTGGAGTTGGCTTTCCACTTCGGCAATGGCGGGTTCGGCAATTTCTTTGTAAAAGAAATCGGTGGTTTTACTGCCCAGGCTGCCATTTTCAAAATCGTTAAACCTGTCCACCAGTGCTTTATTTCGGGTAAAATATTTTTCGAACAGGCCGGCATCAAAAATGAACCATTCCGAAATATTTGTTGCGATAAGGTATTTCAGGGCGATGTTTTTTTGGATGATTCGTTCGCGCAGGTAATAAAGCAACAATTCCTGCAATGCTTTGGTGTTTATCTTTGCCGTTGCCCCGTCAGCATCAGTACTTTGAGGCATCTCGGTTTTGTTGGTGGGTTTTTTGGCTTCAATGATGACACCTACTGTGCTTGCGGGTTTGGCTCCATTGTGAATTACCAGATCGTTGCGCCCCTTTGTATTGATATAGTGGTTGGGGTCGAAGGCCGTTTTTTTTAGGAAGTCGCCAAGCAGGTTTTTGTGAAATTCCTCCGATTCTGTTTCGTTGATGCCATCCAGCAGATGCTCCAGGTGGGTTTTAAAATTTTCAATTTCGAGCCGGTTGGGCTTCAGTTTAAGAAAGGCCTTGTTGAGCGACTGACGGGGATTAAGGAATTGATGTTGCATTTGAGATAAAGATTTCAAACCGGAACCGATCTTTTTTGAACGGGTAAAAATAGGGTTTTTTCATGTACTAATGCACAATCCGGATTTTGTAAACTTAAAAACAATCCGGATTATCACTCAAAATGCCTAAATTTGAAAATCTGATTTCGATATAAAAATCAAAAAAATGAGTGATAAAATTAGTGTTGCTGCTGTTTTGTTTGCATTTGCCTGTTTAACAAGCCTTTACTGTAATCAGGAGAAAAGCGTTGACAAATTATTAATCATCCCTTTAAAAACCGGCCTGGCAAAAAACAACGGAGCTTCTCCCTGGTATGCCGAGCTTTCAATTGGTTCACAAGATAGCGATCAATTGTTTAAACTCATCATGGATACCGGCACCGGCAGCACATGGATCACCTCGGATGCCTGTACGACTTTCGCTTGCCTTCACCATCGAAGATACAACCCTGAGTTATCACTGTCGCACCGATGGATCGATACTGCTGAGCGGCACAGCGAACTCGGCCCCTGGGGTGCATTTAGTTTTAAGGTTGGAGAAGATCAATGGAATTTTATGGCAGCAAAACCCGCAGCAGGAAACGAATTTCAAAGAATTGCCGTTCCCGGGATGCGATTTCTGGAAGCCACAAATCTTATAGATGGTAAAAATCCTGACGGCACCTTCAACACAAACTGGGACGACCTGGTGCAGGATGGTTCATTGGCATTTCCTTCGGTGAATACGAACGGTACTTCTACCGAAATACTTGATTTACTTTTAAAAGAAAAATTGATCAATAAAAAGATCATGTCGTATTGGACATCTCAGGAACTCAACAAAGGGGAGGTTATTTTAGGCGGAGTTGATCCACAAAAGTTTGATCAAAAATCATTGCATTATTTTCCGGTAAAGCGAAGTATAGCCAAAGCTGACCATTCAGAAGTTTTGTGGACCATCGAGCTGGTGGAAATCAGGGTAGGTGAGGAGAAAGTTGAATTACCGGATTCAACAGCAGTATTTGCGCTTGATACCGGCTCTTCTAGATTTAAAGGTGATCCTGAGATTATTGGAGGTATATCTGATTTAATAACCGAATATGGCAGTATGCCGGATGTACTGATTCATCAAAGTAATCTGGAAAAATACCCCGATCTGACGCTGGTTCTCAGGGATGAATCCGGAAAGCTGATTGAATATGAAGTGCCCGCCAACAGATACTTTCAGCATTTTCCCGACAGTTTAAGGCTGGGGTTTCACCCGCTTTACCCCACCCCAAATTCATCCACATCTAACATCCTGCTGGCCGGCTCTCTGTTTCTGGATCATTATTATACCATTTATGATTATACCACCGAACCGGTCAGGGTTGGGATTGCCAAAAAAGCTGCGTATATTAGTGGGCTTTAAATTTTATATTATGCATCTGATCTCAAACACCAAATTACTATGAAAACAACATTTTTCCTATTGATTTTTGTAGGATGGTTTTCAGCCATTCTTCCGGAGGCCCAATCACAGCCCATCATCGCCAACCATGAGCACATCAGTCTAAATGAAATCCCCATCACGTGGATCGAAACGGTAAAAAGTGATTTGCGAATCTGGTACGGGCATACCTCTCACGGAAGCCAGATTACATCAGGGATTACCAACATCGAAACCAACATTGGCGAACCCTATACTTTTAATGCCAGCGGCTCGGGTGGCCAACTGTCTTACCAGGAACTCAATGGTTATGATCTTGGGCACAATGGTGATCTTTACTGGGAATATCTCACACGGCAACAGTTAGATGATCCGGCTAACGATCGCAATGTGGTGATTTGGTCGTGGTGCGGCGGTGTTTCTGATAATACCCCGGCAGGTATCGATATTTATCTGGATGCCATGAATCAGCTTGAACTGGATTATCCGGATGTACAGTTTGTGTATATGACCGGCCACCTTGATATCTGGTCGGATGCCAACCTGAAAGCCCGTAATCAGCAAATCAGGGACTATTGTGCAGAGAATGATAAAATTCTTTTCGATTTTGCAGATATCGAAAGCTACGACCCCGACGGGAATTTTTACGAATACGCCAATGATAACTGCGATTATTACGAAGGTCCTGGATGGGGTTTTCTTGGTAATTGGGCTGATGCGTATTGTGCCGATAATCCCGATTCGGAATATTGCTGGGATTGTTATTGCGCCCATTCCAAACCTGCCAACTGCAACATGAAAGGGCGGGCTTTTTGGTGGATGCTTGCAAAAATGGCAGGATGGGGAGCGGAACAAGATGTTTATTATGTCGATAAAAATCATCCCGATGCCGGCGATGATAATCCCGGTAGCGAGGATTTTCCCTGGCTTACTATTCAGCATGCGCTGGACGTATCCCAGGCAGGCGATTCCATTATAATTCGTGAAGGCAATTATCATGAGAATCTGGTAACTCAAAATGATGGATCTGTACAAAATGGATTTATAATCTTTGCGGGACATCCGGGAGAGGAAATTTCAATTGATGGTGATGGATACGCCGAAAATACCGGTTTGCGAATAGAAAATAACTTTTTGAAATTCTATAACCTCTCAGTTCAGAACTGGTCTTCAACTGGTATATGGATGACCGGGGCGGCTGATGTACAAATACAAAACTGCGAAGTTGCTGAATGTGTTTATGGTATTGGTATTTCAGGAGGTGCACACGATTTTGTTTTTAAGGATGTTGAGGTCCATCATTTTGATTTATACGGATTTGATGCTTCCCCATCCGGTGAGGATTTTTGTTATAACGGTACATTTATAAACTGCCTTGCACACTCAGGCCGCGATCCGCAGCAAAATGTGGATGGGTTTGCCCTGGGGCATGGAGATCAGCACGGCTTCGTTTTTCAAAATTGTGTTACGTACGGTGTTTATGATGGTTTTGATATCAGCTCGTCAAATACTTCTCTGGAGGCATGCCTGGCCTACGATTGCTGGAATACATGCTATAAACTCTGGCAGGATCAGGTTGAACTGGTGAATTGCATTGGTCATGATGGCGAAATATCTGTTGTACAGATAGCCTGGAATGATCAGCCTTCCGAAACCACCTTCAGAAATTGTACCTTCAGCAATGCCGGGGTTTACACCTTATGGGTGGCCAACAGCAATGATATTTTAAATATGCATAACTGTATTATTTCCGGTGGGGAAAACATAGGCCTGTGTTTCGAAGAATCATCGGTTCAAAACTATCATGGTAACAACAATCTTTTTCAAAATAATAATAGTGACCGGTTGATTTATGTGGGGGGTGCAGCGGAGTTTTCTCTTGAAGAATTTGATAATGGCGATTGGGCTGCCTTCTCGGGAGAAGATGGAAATTCATTGTCTGCTATCAGTTTAAGCGATATTTATCAAAATCCAATTGGAGAAGATTTCCATTTATCTGCCGGCAGTCCGGCCATCGATGCAGCTGATCCGACTCATTCACCAGATTTTGATTTCGATGGAAACCCGCGGCCTTATGGCACAGCACCGGATATAGGTGCTTATGAATCATTGCAGGATTTGCCCTCTTACGAGGTATCACCTGCAAGCCTGGATTTCGGGACGGTTTATGCCGGCGATAGTGTTTCCGCTCCACTATTAATCACCAACACCGGCCCTGTTCCGGTGATCATCGACAGTATTACTTTGGATTCAGATGTTTTTGAAATTTCGGGGATAGCCTTTCCGGTTGAGATTACTGATCAACAGGAAGTGACGGTGATTTTTGATCCTGCAATAGCAGGAAGCTGGAATGCTGAATTGGTCATTTTTTCTGATCAGTCTTTCAATTTGGTTGTTCCGGTTTCCGGTTCTGCTATTCAAGAACCCACCGGCGGATTTCATGTTTCCGGTGAGGTTTTCGGAAACTGGCAAATCTATGATTCCATTTTTGTGGATGGCGATCTCATCGTTCCAAACGGCGAAACCCTCATCATTGAACCGGTGGATGGAGGAACTGATATTGTTTTTACCGGGCATTATCAATTCAACGTTTACGGCCGGTTGGAGATGCTTGGCAATGTTCAGGATTCCATCAGGCTTTGGAGTTTGAACAAGCCGGAAGGGTGGGGTGGTTTGAGGTTTTACGATCTCAACTACAATGACATGGACAGTTCAAGGATTACTTTTTGTGATTTTAGATATGCCAATGCCAATGGCCCGGATTGGGACAGTTACGGAGGTGGGATATTTATTTATGAATCATCGCCAGTCAGGATCATCGACAGTAAAATTTCCCGCAATCATGCCGATGACAGCGGAGGTGGGATCCATATCCGTTATTCGCTTCCGGTTTTGCAAAGGCTGGAAATTTCAAACAACACAGCTGTTTTTGGTGGCGGTGTGATGTTGTGGGGCTCCTATCCCGAAATCTCCAAAACCTTGATTTTTGGGAATGAAGCTGATTACGGTGGCGGTATCTGCATCAACGAAAGTAGTCCGGTTATGGATCACATTACGATGAGCAAAAATTCTGCTTCGCTTGGCGGTGGCATCTATCAACAGGATTGGTCGTATCCCGAATTTTCAAACTCAATCATTTACGGAAACGCAGCAGAAAATATCCACATTCTTCCCAATGGAGGCCAAATCATTGCTGAATATTCCAATGTTGGCGGAACTGCCACATTACCAGGGAATGGTAATATAAACGCCGATCCGTTATTCAGCGATCCGGAAAATGTTGATTTCAGGCTTTCGTGGGTAAATTTCCCTGAAGAAGATGAAACGAAATCGCCCTGCATTAACAGCGGTGATCCGGCGTTTCCTTATGATCAGGATGGATCGGTCACAGAAATGGGAGCGATTGGTTTTGAGGCTCAAATACAAACGCTGGTCATTCCGTCAGGTTGGAGCGGTATTTCCACTTTTGTTGATCCCTTCCAAACAGATTTGGAATTTATGTTTGAAAATTTCATGGAGCAGTTGGTCATTGTTAAAAACATGAATGGTGTTTTTTGGCCGCAGGAATCTATCAATACTTTGGGTGATTGGGATTATTCGTCAGGATATATCATCAAACTATATGATGAAGTTGAAGTTAATGTGCCGGGATATCCGGTTGCTGACAAATCGAAATGGCTGAATACCGGTTGGAATTTATTGCCGGTTAGTTGCTCGTGCGGGGTATCCTGCCAGGAAATAATGGATCAGTTGGGGGATGACCTTGTGATTATTAAAGAGGTTGCCGGTAACAGGGTTTGCTGGCCTGAATTTGGCATCCACACTTTATATACAATGGACGCAGGGAAGTCTTATTTCGTTTTGATGATAAATGAAGGGTTTTTTTCATTTCCTGATTGTGAATAAAAAATTGGTGAAACCTGAATCCGCTGGACTTTAGCTTCAATTATTCAAGATATTTTTAGAAACTTACAAAATTTCTAAAATTGTTCTTAAATTCTACGCTATACTTATTTTGTGTCTTTCTCATTGTATTATAATAATTTAGATTTTTTTTTATAAAGCAATTTGGGAGATATTTGCGATTATTTACAAACTTATCAACTAGTAGTTCTGTTTTAGAAATATGAAGAGAATAATTCCAATCATACTCATAGCCATTATATGGCTTTCATCCTGTAGGGATAGAAATAACAACATTAGCCCAACCGGATCAAACCCAAACTTCTTCACTTTTAACGGGCAAATTGGTACAAACGATCATTCCACCATCGTATCTTATGATAATAATCTGCTCATTTGCGGAAATTCAGGCGATAGCATTCTTGTGCTTAAAATCTCCAAAAGCGGAGATGAAATCTGGAGAAACGTTTTTTTAGCAGAGAATTTCAATAAGGCCCGATCAATTACCGAAGTTCCCGGTGGAGACATCTTTGTTTGTGGATCAACATACAGGAATCATGGAAGTCAGAATACAAGGAGCGACATCCTGCTTTGCAGGCTCAAAGCCAACGGTGATACGGTTTTCACCAAAACTTATGGTGGAATTGAGGATGATTACGGATACCAAATTATCAGCTCTACAAATGGCCACCTTGTGGTTTCCTGCGCAACCAACAGTTTCGGTGCGCAATCATTTACAGACATTTATTTATTGAAACTAAACCAGGAAGGTGATACAATCTGGACTAAAAGGTATGCAGATGAAGACCAGGAAAGGCCCTACAGTCTGCTTGAGGCCTTGGATGGCGGATTTTTAGTAACCGGAACCAATGAAGATAGCAGCAGTGACCGGGGACTTTACCTGCTCCGCGTAGGCCCGGACGGCGAAAAACTTTGGGACAAAACCATTGGCCTGGGGGAATGGAAGTGGGGATTTTCGACCATTGAAATAGCCGGTGGTGGTTTCCTTACATGTGGTCGATATACTTACGGCGGCAGAGGGCAGGTGCTGGTTATCAAAACCGATAGTCAGGGTAATGAGATATGGGAAAAAGAGTTCGGCGATGAAAATCTGTCGGAAGAAGGAACATCGGTGAAACAAAATATGGATGGAACTTTTACCATAACCGGTATCTCATATAATATAAACACACTACAGGATGATATCATCCTTTTGAAGATTGACCAGTCCGGCAACCAGTTGTGGATAAAATATTTCGGCGGGCCCGAAAAGGATTGGGGGCTGAACCTGATCAAAGATGTTAATGACGAGAATATCATTACGGGAGATTACGACCAAAACATTTTTATGACCAGGACTGATAAAGACGGAAACTTCAAATAAATAATCAGCAAATTGTCATCGTATCCAAAATCTATGGATCAGCAACCCGCATTCTAAAGCACAAACTCCATAGATGTTGCCAGCCCTGAAGGAGGTGGCAAGGAATAACGATTTTTGTGAATTATCCAGCCTAAAGTGCTATCAAAAAATAACCATTTTTACAAAATATTCCGCTGAAATCAACATTGCAAACAATACTGAAAACTAAACATGAAGGAAACAAAACACATTCAGCAGCTTTTATGGACATTTTTATCAGCCTTTTTTGTCCTGGCAACATCCTGTAAATGGGAAAATCGGAATTCCGAAACGGAACTCCAATCAGAGACAAGCAACGAACAGCAAACCCAATGGGTTGATCCGCTTTTTGAGATTGAAGGGCAACTGTGTCAGCATCTTCGGGTGATTTACCAGGACAAGCGCGGAGACCTTTGGTTTGGCACCAACGTTTACGGCCTGATGCGCTACAATGGCGACACTCTTGAGTATTTTAACGATGAGCACGGTTTTGCCGATGGGCGGGTAACCGGAATTGTAGAAGATGATGCAGGAATTTTATGGATTGGATCATCCGGAGGACTCACCAAATATGATGGCACCACATTCACAAAATTCACCGTAGAGGATGGCCTCATAAACCATGAGATATGGAGCCTGATCATAGACAGTTATGGATTATTCTGGATTGGCACCATGGAAGGAATCAGCCAATTTGACGGCGAAACATTTACCACGTTCGAATTCCCAAAGGCCATGGTTCAGGATACAAACACCATATTGTCCTATAACCGGATTTCGACGATTTTGGAGGACAGCAGCGGAACTTTCTGGTTTGGCACCGATGGTTTTGGCATTACCCGTTATGATCCTTCAGCTATTGGTGAAAGTGCGTTCACCCATTTCACCAAAGCCAATGGCCTGCCAGACAACAATATCGCCGACATATACGAGGACAAATCGGGCAACATCTGGATCGCAACCATGTTTGGCGGGGTGAGCCGGTATGATGGCAACACCTTCCACAACCTGAACCAGGATGGGACACTAGAAGGTGTAGAAGCCGGTGGGTTTTATGAGGATAATAACGGAGACCTGTGGTTTGCCGTTGAACATCAGGGAGTTTACAGGTATGATGGTAGCGGTTTCGCCAACTACAACAAGGATGACGGGCTACAAACCGGCACAGTGATTTGCATTTATCAGGACCGGGATGAACGCTTCTGGCTGGGCGGATGGCTGGGGCTTTTCAGATTTGACGGTGAAAGGTTTTTTCCGGTTACAAAAAACGGGACCTGGGGTTAATGCATCCTTTCAAACTCTTAGAAATCTTCGCAGGTGACACGACAAAATCTATTTTTGTACCGAAAGATAATCTGTTGATCAACAGGATGACTTTGGGACAAAGATTCAGGGATTAAAACAGTTTTTGATGAAAAAACGGAAATACGGGGAAACAGCCTACCAGTACATTTTGATATTCATGATTCTGATCGCGATCGCTTACAGAGGAGGCAGGGATTTTCTTTTTCAGAAAAACGAGGTGGAAGTCACGGTGAGTTTACAGGATTTCCAGGCGATCTTTCCTTCAGCAGTATCTTATGAACGCAACCGGTTTGGCGCATTTGATGTGTATGACAGCAAAGGCGAAAAAACAGGATCGGCATTGCTTTCGTCCGACTACTCCCGGCCAAATGGCTATAGCGGTATTGTTCCACTGCTGATCGGGGTTGACGACAGCCTGACGATTACCAAAATTACCTTGTTGCCCAATAATGAAACCTACGACTATGTGCGGGCCATTTACGAGGATAAATTCATCGGCAATTGGAAGGGTATTAGTCTGGAAGAAGCCTTGGATTACCGGGTGGATGCGGTTTCCGGCGCTACCCACACCAGCAAGGCGGTGATAGCCGGCGTAAGGCAAACGGCGGCTTCGGTGATGAATTCTGATAAATCTCCTGTCAGTGAAACCAGCCTTTGGGGCACGGCTAAGGATGTTCTGTTTCTGATTTTGATGCTGCTCTCGCTGGTGATTGCTTACAAAAAAGGAATGGCAAAATACCGCACCATTTATATGTTTCTGGTACTAATCATCATGGGGCTGATCCTGAATAATGCCCTTTCCGCGCAACTGCTGCACGGCTGGCTACAGGATGGCTTTTCATGGCGGGCAAACTGGCAAAGCATTGCGATCTTTATTTTGGCTTTGGCCATCTCTTTCATTGGCAAGCGAAAATTTTACTGCAACTATCTCTGCCCGATGGGCGCACTGCAGGAACTTACCAACCGCTTTACGCCATTCAAAAAAAGAAACCTACCCACACGCTTTAAAGGGCTTTCCGTCAGAGAGATTTACCTGACATTGATTGCCGGCGCATTGCTGCTGGGCTTTACACCCGAGCTATCCTACCTGGAACCTTTTATGTTCTTTTCGTTTCGGATCATTGGTATCGGGTTAATCATCTTCGGAATAATCATCATTTTATTGTCACTGTTTTTCAACAAGCCCTGGTGTGCCGTCTGTCCAACAGGATGTTTCCTGGATACAGTATCCTATAAAAAAGTCAAAAACAATGCAACTTAATAATGTCAATTCGACACATGGAAGTTTTTTATCATCCTCGAATCCGCAAGCAGATTCTTTATCATCATCTAATTGAACGAATTATAAACCATTCTTTTGAGTGGTGCGTTAAGTTCCGGACCATCACAAAATATTAATCTAATAAAAATCCTTGCGGATTTTAGAGTCATTTTTAATTTAAACCTGCTCAATAATTAAACCTTATGCAAAAATCCAAATACTTAAATATTGTGCTTGCCATCGCCGTATTGGTGCTGGTTATTCAACTGGCCAACAAAAGCGAGCAATCAGAAAAGCAAACAAATACACGAGAAGCATCGTCAACGGATGCTCCAGAAATAAAATCAGATACTACAATGAAACCATTCAAAAAGAAATCGCTGGGCGTGAGAAGCGAAGTATATCCCAAACCTGCTTTTGTAATCGGCTCTTATGATAAAGCGGGTAAACCCAACATCATGACGGCTGCCTGGGCAGGCATTTGCAACTCCGATCCGCTGAGCATAGCCGTCTCAATGCGGCCGGCAACCTATTCCCATGGCAATGTTACCGAGTCGAAAGCTTTTACCGTGAACGTCCCCTCCGCTGAAATGGCCCGTTACGTGGATTATGCAGGCAGGCTTTCGGGGAGGGATGTGGATAAATTTAAGGAAACCGGGCTCACCCCGGTTAAAGGCGAGTTCGTAAATGCGCCTTATGTGAAGGAATTCCCCATTGTAATCGAATGCGAGCTGATCACCTATCATGATCTCGGATCACACCGGCAGTTTATCGGAAAAATCATTGACGTGAAAGTGGATGAAGCTATTCTGGATGCCGATGGCCGTGTGGATGTTAATTTGCTGAACCCGCTGATTTATGGTGGAGGAAAGTATTTTGAGACTGGCCGTATGATTGCAAAGGTGGGGGAATCGATAGAAGAGATCGACGGCGAGCCTTTTGTCCCGGATTACAGCCGCAGGTTTGCCAATGAAACTTTGGAGGTTATCCACAACCGGAAGAGTGTGCGTCATTTTACGGACCAGCCTGTTTCAAAGTCACATATTGAAACCCTGCTCAGGGCGGGCATGGCAGCCCCGACGGTAGCCAACAGGCAACCCTGGAAATTTTATGTTGTTACAGAGCGCGAAATCCTGGATACATTGGCTGAACAGTTGCCCTATGCCAAAATGTTGTCGCAGGTCGAAACCGCCATTGTCGTGTGTTGCGATATGGAGAAAGCTGGCAATTTAAAAGAAGAGGGCTACTGGGTACAGGATTGTTCGTCAGCCACCGAAAACATACTGCTTGCCGCAGAAAGCATGGGTTTGGGCGCAGTGTGGACAGCAGCTTATCCCTACAACAACAGAACCGCAGCAGTTTCAAAAGCGCTCAACCTACCGGAGGACCATGTACCGCTAAATGTGATTCCCGTTGGCTATCCCACCGGCGAAGATCAACCCAAAAACAAGTGGAAGCCGGAGAATGTGGTTTGGAAGTAGCGGACTCGGTCTCTTTTTTTGACGCTTGAAGGTGCTCCTGCGTCAGACGCTTCAAGGTCGGGGGAAGCGCGTGACTTTCCTTCGAAGGGATGCCCGCTTCGCGAGGCGAGCCTACGGCAGATCGTCCGGCGATCGCAGAGAGTCCGCATGGAAATAGTTTGTTGTATTTTTGGTTTTATAAAAAGCCTTTAAACAGAATCAACCAACATCAGTGGCACGCCGCGCCCCAGAAAATAATATTTAACTTTGCAATTGCAAAAACAACAATGCTATCTATGTTTTTAAGGAGATAAAATATTGATGCTAATAAATGATATTAGATATGAATTACAAAATATCCTTTCAGGAAAGAGTGTTTCTGGCTATGATGTCGTTATCCAAACAGTTGCCGACAACCTTAGAACAAGCCAAAGAGCAAGCCCAATGGCTGAAACAAAACACCAAAACAAAAAAGAAGAAACAAAGAGATTAATTGAATTTGCTTCAAAAAACAACTTGTTAATTGATTACATCAATGAATCTGCATTTATATCTGAAGGAGCAGAACAAAAAGTTTACATACAAAATAGTCAGTATGTTATCAAATTAAATGATGCCATTTACTATGCATCCTGGGAAGACTATTTCCATAATTTATTATTGCACAATTATTTCTTTGCGGATACGCATTATCAATTAATGGGCTTTTATCGAAATATTGACACTTTTTTTGCTGTTGTAAGACAGCCTTACATCAGAGCAGATAGATTAACTGATCTTTCACATGTAAAAGCATTTCTTACTTCTAATGGTTTCGAAAACACTAGAAATCATGACTATTATCATCCTGGTTTAGGTATTATTTTAGAAGATTTACACGATGAAAATGTTCTAAGTCAAAACAAAATCCTGTTTTTTATTGATACTGTTTTCTACATTAATCCGGAGGTTTTTTGGAAATTATAATCCAGAAAGTAACTAACCACCGAACAACAAAGAAGACAGAGAAAACCTCTCTTTGGTTCGATGTTTACTAATGCCTTAAATCCTTGCGGATTAAAGCAATACCAACATATTGTTACTTGTTTTTATGATTTCATTTTATAGATTCCCTCCCACCTAAATTTATGCCCAACCATAACCTGAATTATCCATGATTTTTTCACACAGGGATGCTGAGCCGAATTTCCAAAAGAAATTTGGGGTTAACCCCCGAGATATTTTTGATGGTAATTTGCGCCGCTTATGAACATCCAATTGAAAAACGGGCTGGATATCGGAACGTCAAAAAGATTGAAGAGATGCAAGCCACCGCCGGGGACGGCCGGTGTGATGAGGCGGGTTTTCTCATCCCTGGGCCACTGGCAGGATGGCTCCGTGGATCGCAGGGTGCTGTATGAACGGCAGCCTAACCCTACGATGATAGAACAGCGGCGGTGACAAAAGCACTCAACCTCCCGGAGGGTGATGTACCGCTAAATGTAATTCCAACCGGCTATCCCACAGGTGAGGATAAGCCAAAAGATAATTGGAAACCGGAGAATGTGGTCTGGAAATAGCGGATTCGGATTCTTTTTTTGACGCTTGAAGGTGCTCCTGCGTCGCACGCTTCAAGGTCGGGGAAGCGGTTGACTTTAACTGAAACGTCAAAAAAGCGGAAATACAATTTTGGGGATTTAATAATTCTGGTTTTCTTTTTTTTGACGCTTGAAGGTGCTCCTACGTCGCACGCTTCAGGGTCGGGGAAGCGGGTGACTTTCAATCGTCCGAAGGACATTGAAACGTCAATACA
>CAYNDN010000015.1:0-14783 GCA_964395075.1 uncultured Lentimicrobiaceae bacterium
GGGCGTTGGAAGCTTGAGAGGACCTGACCTTAGTACGAGAGGACCGGGTTGGACAAACCTCTAGTGTACCTGTTGTGGCGCCAGCCGCACCGCAGGGTAGCTATGTTTGGATGAGATAAGTGCTGAAAGCATCTAAGCACGAAACTCACCTCAAGATGAGGTTTCCTTTAAGGGCCGTTCAAGACCAGGACGTTGATAGGCTGCAGGTGTAAAGTCAGTAATGGCAAAGCCGAGCAGTACTAATTGCCCAAACGCTTTCTAACATAAATCAATCCGTAGTTGATTAATTAGCGTATTTTCTTTCTTGTTTATGTCATTATAATATTTAAAATTTTCTGGTGACTTTAGCGGTGGTGTTCACCTCTTCCCATTCCGAACAGAGAAGTTAAGCCCACCAGCGCTGATGATACTGCCGAAAGGTGGAAAAGTAGGTCGTCGCCAAATTCTTATAAAGCCTCGTTTCATTTATTTGATTCGAGGCTTTTTTATGTTTATTTTCTACTGTAAATAGCCCCTTCTGTTTTCACTAAACACATTAGGTTTTCATCATAAAAAAATTATCATCCCTTCAATTCGATGACCAAAAAGTAATTGATGGTTACATGAATAAAAACGGATAGCCGCTCAGCGTTTTACACACAGCCAATCTCCGTGCGATATGGAATCATCATCGAATTACGCAAATGAAACGAATTTTTAATTCGTTCAATCCGTTCAATTCGGTGAAATATGAATAATTGGAACCCGCCTTAATGCTTTGCTATTATTTTCTTGTGTAACCGTTTTAGCATGATGATGGAAAAAAGGAAAATAACCAACCATAAAATCCCCGAAAAGAGTGGCTCCATACCGAAAATCATTGTCAGCAGATTATTCGGATTGAAGTTCTCCAGGCGAATATTCGGAAAAATCGTATCGAAAAATGGATTTGACGCTCCGCTGGGGATGGAATAAACAACGGTAATTTTTGCCAGGAATGCTCCCGCCAGCCCAAACCCGGTTAAAATCCAAAACAGGACTTTTGAAAAACGAATTTTCAACAGTTGTTGAACGCCTTCAAAAATAAGCAACACCGCCACCGGAAACAAAAGCCGTGAACCATAGCACCATCCTCCCCACCAAACATCATAAGATGCTATGACAAGGAAAAACAACAGTGAAACCCAGGTAAGAAAATGGTGTGAAAATACTTGCCACGAAAATCTCCTGATCATCACAACCAAAAAAAGAATCAAAAAGGGGGCATAGAAAAATAAGCCCTTAAAGTTGCTGAAGGTAAGCCCCCAGACAGATTCGAGGGATGGGAGACGGAAACCGTAATTTTCATGAAGGAACTGAAACGTATGGTATTTGTAAAGCATTTCAAAAGGCGAACCGGTAAATATGTAGTTGTAAATCCCGATAAAAACAATTGCAGGCAAGGTTCCCAGCCCGAACAGAATTCCTTTGAAAAAACTTTTTTCCTGTATCCAAATCTGTAGTGCCCAAACGGGGAAAAACAGTGCCAGGGTGTATTCGCTCAGAAAAGCCAGTCCGCTGAACACACCCGCCCAAACGTATTGCTTTTTCCTGATCATTAAATATCCCAGCAGGATCAGAGATGAAGACATCAGATGGGCATAAAAAGTGCCGGAATACACAAAAATGAAGGAGCCGTAAAAAGGCATCATCACCAGGAAAATCGCCGATAACTGATTCTTTCTTTTTCTTACTGCAGCCAGGGTGATGGTCAGTATCAGGGAAAAAATCAGCGAACCACACAAAATGCTGCCCAGGAGGTACACTTCCTTTCCGCGACTGTTGTCCTCATTTTGCTCAACCCAGCCCAGTTTTTTTATGAGCCCGTAAAAAGGGATGGTGATCAGCGTGGGAAGCGGTGCTTTATCGGTGTAATAGTGGCCGTTGATTTTCGCTTTGTCGGGCGTAAGTTCGTGGTATTTGTCGATGCGCAGGGTTCCGTCCTCAAACCAGCTGACAACAGGCAAAGCCCTGGAGGTGGTATTGGCATTGTTCCAGGTATCCAGGAACCAGGAACTCAGCAGCAGGTTCAACAGAAAGAAAATAAGGTAGAATTTCTTCATATCCCGATTTTGGGGATGAAGATAAATGAAAATGCGGAATCAGAAAATTATCGACAAATTGCTTAAAATCCACAACATTTTTTTGGTTTTCAAATCGAGTAGGGTAAATATGGAAACAGATGAAGCTCATTCCATATTTATCACTTTCACACAACTGGCTTCACACCCTCCCGTTGCCGGAAAAGCGCTTGGCTTCGCATTGCCTTCCCACCGATCAGGCGACGCCTCTTTCTTTCAGAAGGCTGGAATAGTTTGCATGCAAGGCAAACAAAAAACACCCCGCAGCAAAAAGCCACAGGGTGCATGAAACGAAATAATATCTTCCAACTATTCCTAATTAAATTAAAACGGAATTGTTACTTGAACAGCATCAATTACATTTGCCTGTCACCTTTTATAAAGTGTTCAAACAGCAAAAAGATATCAAACAGACTCGATTCTTCGCTTAAATAGTTCAGGATTTCGATAATTGTGTAAAACAGCATAGATGGATACATTAATGTCTTTTTTGTTTATCGAAAAGTAAACAGCATAAGGGAATTTTTTTAAATACGCTTTATGAAAATGTAAAATGAATTTTTGGAAAAGGAAAGGGTTTTGTTTTATATTTAATAGCACGTCTTCAAATTCAAACAAGAACTCCACACCCAATCCAACCCTTTTCTCCTCATACCAGGCCATGGCAAAATCAAGATCGAATTCAGATTCGGGTAGTATGATAATATTATACTGCATAACGATCCATCAGGCGTTTTTTCACCGCCTCCCAATCATCACCTGCCTCAGGATTATCTTGATATTTTTCGTAGCGATCTAAAAGGATTTTTTTATGCTCCTCATTGAAATTCGTATTATCATTTTCAAAATTGTCGGGGTTTTGTGTAGTATTTTGCTTTGTTATCAGGTATTCTAAAAAGTCGATAACCTGGAGGTGTAAGTATTTTGGTAATTCCCTGAGTCTGCTTAAGATTACTTGTTCTGTTGTCATGACAATTAAAATTCGATTTAATATGATAATTACAAAGATAGCCTATTTTCAAAAAAAAACACCCCACAACAAAAGATGCTGCAGGGTGCGTGAAACGGAATAATCCTCCAACTATTCCTAATTTTTGATAAGCCGTTTGGTGAATAAGCTTTTATTTATTTCAATTTGCAACAGATACACACCGGATGGCAACAGACTAATATCCACTTTGGTTTGCTTACTTAGGATTGGCTCTACACCAACTTTTTGGCCATCGAGTTTGTAGATGGAGAGTAGCCCCTGAGCCGCAATATCCTGATCAAATACCAGCAGAAACTCATCTTTTGCCGGGTTGGGGATGATCTGGATTTGATTTTCCGTTCCCACCTGGTTAATGCCGGTTGCCGACATTTTTATTTCGCTGATTGCTGAAAGTCCATTGGTAGCAAACACAGCCTCTGCGTTTGGCAGGCTTTGATCGAAAGTTACCTCAAGGTCAAATTCCTCTCCGCTATCCGGCCGGTAAAGCCTGAACTGCAATGGCTCACCTTCGGCAAAACCGTCTTTTGCTTCAGTTGTGGGGTCGTTGCCAAAGAGGGTGATGGCGGTGGTTTCGCTCTGCCAGATGCCCAGGCCGCTGCAATTGCCCTGCTGATCAAACACTCCGATAATATCACCGGCTTTGAACAATTCCCCTGCTATGCCCGCCGGCACAGCCACCGAGTGGGTGGATGTGGTGGGTTGTGCAGTTGGCCAAGGTGCTAACCCTGACAGGGTTTCAAACCCTGTCAGGGTTGGAACAACAACATTCTTCAATCCACCGCACTCCGGAAACTCAATTTCCCCGGCACTGCCCATCAGCACAAAGTACGCTTTACCAGGTTGCAGTCCTCCAAGTGTGTTGATGCCATAATCCGGCCAATAGAGGTTCCATCCGGCCACCTCTTTCACCATCACCAGATCTTTTCCTGCAAACAGCGCCTCCACATCCACCGCACACTCGCTCAGCACAGGAATCAAATTCCAGCCTGCCGACAATTGCAGCGTCTTATTGGTTTCCCTCGAACCAGAAATAGTCAGCTCCACAGCATTGGCCACTTTAATTTTGTAGCCTTCGTGGGTGTTCCAGGCACCGATGGTGTTGGTGTTTTGAGCAGGCCAGTACATTCCGGTTTCGGATTGGAGGATGGTGAGGTTATCTATGATATTATTAAATATTGTTTCGGTATTATCATACAGAGGATTTAAATAACTGGACAATCCAGACCAGCCGACTGAAAGAGGGATTATTTGTTCAGTAAGGTCAATGGGAGTGCCCTCAACAAGCATTGAGTAATCACTTTCATTCCCGGCAACATCCACGGCTGTAACAGCAAAATAATAGGTTGTGTCATTGAAAAGGCCAAGCACCTGATGTTGGTCAGTTTTACCAACACCGACCGGGCTGGGTTCACCCCAAACGGTCGCGATGCCGTCATAGGGTGGTATGGAATCGCTGTCGAAATAAACTTTGTAACCGGCAATATCCGGCTCCTGTGTTTCATCCCAGAACAAATGCACGCTGGCATTGGAAATCATGAGCGATAAATTGGTTGGAGGCGCAGGTGCAATGGTGTCAAAAAGGATCAGTTCACCTTCGCACTTAGCATATCCGTTGACTGAATTTGCATAGAGATAAATGGGTGTAGGGATTGAATCACCATGAACTTCAAAGTGGACTTTTCCATCACTTACCGGAACCTGAATGCCGTCAATTGTCGGTTCGCTATCACCGGTTAAAATAGTTCCCCGGTTTGTTTCAACGGTGAACAGTGTACTTTCTTCAATCTGGGTACTGTCATTATTGAGCAAAATAGGGGAGCTAACCAAAGCTGTGGCAACTCCATCCGAAGGAATACTGTCCGGTTCTGTTATCAGTCCGTACTGGCCACTTGGCATTGTTGGTGCAAGTGTATAGGTTGCGAAATTTTCAATCCAGGCAGAAACCCTGTTTGAATCCGGCTCAATATAAGACTCAAGTGGATGCCAGATGCCAAGGCTATCTTCCCAGTACATGCTCAGGCTGGTTTCATCAAAGCCGGTAACGGCAGTATCTGGATAAACGATAGAAAGGTAGGTACTGTCGCCAAAGTTTTCCAGTACAGGCTCAAAACGGTAAAACCCGCCGATTCCATAGTGCATGCCTACAGCTTCTTCTCGCAGATCGCGTAAACGTGAAACATATCTTTTGTAGCTGTCTATATGGTCAGCATCGCTAAGTCGGCTGGTGGGCTCTTCACCCCAGTCCCACTGGCGGCATATTATAGAATCCATACCAATCGGAATTGAATTTTCCCGTATCTCAATTTTTGAACCACGTTCATTTAGTATAACGGCCTGAGTGATTACATCCCAATCAAACCACTTGATGATGCTGTTCTTGATCTGTGCCACGATTACATCAGCAAGCTCACCCCACAAATCCCCTTCCACAACATTTTGCCATAACTCCTGCATCACATCCACAAAGGTTAGTTCAGGATTGGCAGGCTGGGGTAGCTCATAAGTTAAATATGGCATACCTTTCACCCAGTAGCCTTCTGCCAAATCATATTCACGGGTATTATTTGCCTGTAAGCCGCCACCAATCACGATATCCAATGCAGGGAATACCGGAAGTGGAAATTGAACGGTCATATCAATTTCATATTCACTTCTTCCCTCACCGGCATATTCATATCGTAATGTCGTTGGTACATCATTTTCTTGGTCATCATATACTTTTGCCAGCAAATTCTCAACATCATTTTTGTAGGTGTTACGGTTAACAACCATATTCGTTGCCGATTTACCTACCTTACCAGTTTCAGCCGCAATGATTGTATTATTGTCAATCCAATCCTTTAATGCTAAATCTTCAACCTGAAAAGAAGATGTATATTTTTGTCGTTGGCCCGGCAAATCATAGATATTCATATCGTCCCAATTACTTTCAATAGAAGTTTCGAGGCAAATTGATTGCCAGTTCCCAAATTGATCAGTATTCGTACAACCATATTCAACTTCCAGGCTTGTGGGGAAATAAGGTTGTTTCATCCTTACCGGGTACATAAATTTTGACTTCTTCTTTTTGTCATCCCCGAGTTTTAATCCAACATCAAGATTGGCATCATAGCCAGCCCCAATATAAGCATTGCTTATGTTGAGACCATTTTCATGGTTTTCGATGAAGCTGCCAAAATGGGCATGTGCGCCAACACTGGCATCCATGCCAAGTTTCATGTTTTTTGCAAGGGAGAAACCAAAATCAGCTTCAAAATTCATGTGTCCTTCAATATCCATCCCACAGGCATCCGACTCCCGGGCGATGCTCAGGCCATTCACACCTGAATTAGCTACTAAAACTTCCGTTGTCCATGAAAGAAAACCCACACCCAACTGACCACCGGGAATGACCGAACCGGCAAGTTTAATGGTAGGCTCGTAAAAAATATAAAACGCCAGCAAGGCCTCCAGCCCATCGATGCTTTCCATTTCAAAGTCGAAAGTGGTTTGGTACGGAAAACTTGCCGTTACCCCGGCACTTACACCTACATCAACAGCAAGCAGGTCAGGAGGACCTATGGATGCTTCCACGCCGGCAAAGATATCGTTTTTGCGAATGACCTGAAAAGCAGACCAGTCGCTGGTATTATCAGGATCATCAAACTTCACATTGATCACTGCACCGGAGCCGCCTCCGGCAAAAGCATTGGCTCGGGCTATTCCTGTGGCTGCGCCTACTCCAATTCCACCTTTGGCATAAATGCGGAAACCCCAGTTCTTGGAAAACTCATATGGAATAACCTTAGCGCTAAATGTCAGTTGGTTTTCAGCAGATACTACCTGTCCGTTTACCGTGGTTATTGTAAAAGATTCTTGTTGTGCAACCTGACCATTGCCAATAATTTCGCTTTTTACAGGAACACAAAATACACCGTCATTTTCAACTTCCTGCGGGCTGTTTAAATAGGAGTAGAATAGTGAATTTGAAAGAACAGGGTTATTATCCTTATTTAAAACCTGATTGCCCTGGCCATCTGTCACCCCGATGGTCGCGTTGGGTACAGGAAACCATGTGTTTTCGCCAACCTTGCCCTCAACCACATACCAGGCGTACCCAATACCTCCCTTAGGAACTTCTATCAGATAGGAGTTTGGTGCCTGAAGCACTTCCGCAAATCGAAAATCTTCGTAACTGTCGGCAGGGTAAAGTGTGAAGTTGATTTCTTCCAATGGGTTTTGCTGGGGTACATTAATGTTTACTACTGAAGCAACATGATAATTCTCTGCAATCGCAGTTACCTCATAACCATACCCAAAAGGCACAAACAAAGTATATTCTCCGTTTTCATCAGTCGGAAATGATGAATAAACCATTGATTTTACGACTGCTCCTTCTATCGGCTCACCGGTTTGGTAGTTGGTAACCGTACCTGTAATCTGCGCCCCGATAGTATTCAACATAAACAAACCTGAATACCCTGCAATGTACTCTCCCATGGTGTTTATATCAAATACACCGGAGTAGCCAAAAATGTTTGGTGCTTCATACACCGGCCCACCGATTTCGAAAACATTGGAATAACCGTAGATGAAGGTTTGGGATTGCACCGGATTGAAGCCGATTAAAAGAAATGCGATCAAGGCGAAAAGTAAATTTTTTGTTTTCATATTGCGAATGTTTTTTGTTTTCAGTTTACCGGCCGACTTTTTAAAGCAAACCTTGCATACCCTCCTTTGAGAGCTATATAATTCCACCACCAGCCGCTGAGGTTTTTCAAGATCAAATGTTTTCTGGAATTATATGTTTTATAGTGTTTCATGATCCCCAGGTAAGAATTCATGCTGCTCAAAAATTCTCTTTTCTCTTCCTGAGTGGGTTTATGATCTCTCGCCAAAAGATTTTGCTTTTGGATAGCCTCGAAAAAGTTGCTCTTTGTTCGGTTGGCAATGTATATCCTGTGAGGTTTGATGAATGTGCCGAGGTATTTCACTCCCTTGCTGAAATGTTGCAAGTAAATTTTATGCGGATGAAGTGTTAATTGTAATTTGTTATTTAGAAATTCTGCAATCTTATCAATTAACATCTTAAGGTAATCCCTGCTTTGATGCACAAGGATAAAGTCATCCACATAGCGCCCATAATATTTTATGGCTAAATCCCGCTTTACGAAATGATCAAATTCATTTAAGTAAACATTGCCGAAAAGCTGTGAAGTTAAATTTCCAATGGGAAGCCCTGTGTTTTTTTTACTTTGAAAAAGGCTTTTTGATGGTGGTAATCCATTCCAGTCAGATTTATTTCCTTTCATATAACAATTTGTGGTCGGGTCGTTAAAGATTATTTCCTTTAATAAATTCCTTAGTAAGTCTTTGCTAATCTCAAATTCATTTCGGGCATCCATCAAAACATTTTTTGTTTTGCTAAAAAGAATATCCCTGTTAATACTCATAAAATATCCCTTAATGTCAAGTTTTAGGATGTAACAATCCTTTCTGTAATTTTCGGAGCATGACCTGATAAAATGATCGATTCTTTTAACCCCGTAATGTGTGCCTTTTCCCTTTCGGCAACTATAACTGTCATGGATAAACAGTTTTTCATAAATCGGCGATAAATAGTTATAAAGTAAATGATGTATAACACGATCTCGGAAATCAGCAGCAAAAATCTCCCGTTTTACGGGCTTATCCACCACGAAACAAATACCGGGGCTGGTTTTGTAATTACCGGAAACAATATCTTCATGCAGCTTAAATATGTTTGATTCAAATTTTCTCTCAAAGCGAAGTGCATTGGCCGTGTTACGTTTGTTTTTACGTGCATCAAAATAGGCGGTGAACAAATCGTTCAGCAGTTTATCACTTTCATAATATGTAAACAAGTTCAATTGCATGATTCTGTTATTCTGAAAAAGGGCCTGCCCAACAACATGCAGGCCCGAAACAGGTATTTAATAAGTCCCGCAGGCAGCGCACCGAGAACCCGTTGTCCTTATTGTTGTTGTTGCGGTTCACGTTGCCGTTATTGTAGTTCATTTGCCTGTTCCAGGCGTTCGTGGATGAGTTCTGCGTACACGACCACCAGTTGCCGTTGGAGCCCAGATTGTTGTACGTTCCACTATTGTAGTTGCCGCCCGGAAGCGAACCAAAAAGCAGCCACTTATTTGTCGTGCATACATTTTCAGTACACAAAATCTTTGATAGCTGAAACCTACCATGTCTTTTTTCTTTTTTCATGGTCTTTAAAGTTTCAGCGGGCTGCCGGATTTATTTCGCACGCTTACATTTGCCATAGCAAAATGCAACTCCGGCTTTACACCTGTTAAGAAAAAAGTGAAAAAGTTCATAAAGTCATAAAGTTTTTATAAAACCTGATAAAATCTTTGAGGTTTCCTCTACCAAATAGAGCAGTTCATCTGCAATGAATGAATCCAGTTTTTCGAGTTCTTTGGCTAATATTAACATTGAACGCACTTCGCCACACGAACCTTTTGCAATGAATAAAAACTGACGGAATTCATTATTGGTTTGCCTTTCGAAACCTTCGGCAACATTATTCATTATCGAAACTGATGCTCTTTGAATCTGGTCATTAAAACCATAGTCCCTGCTGTTTTCAAATGCCTTGTATATTTTCACTGTAAGGTCTTTAGCCTTTTGCCATCCAATTATTTCTTCAAATCGCTCTATTCTCATAATCCTTATTTTTATCATTTTAATAATTAAACTTTTCCACTTTCTACTTTCTACTTTCTACTTTCAAACTTTTAACTGACTTTTGCCATCCTGTTAATTGTTTCGATACATTTTCAATTTGTTTATTGATATTGATCAGGCTTTTTTGGCTGATCTGCCTGAGCTCGTGCATCAGCCTGATCATTACCCTGATAAGTTCTATCTGTTCACGTGCTTTTTGTAAAACATCAAGCTTTTCCTTTGTTGAATTGGCACGATAAACAAGTACAATTAGTTCGAGAGTTTCGTTTTTCAGCTTTTCACCTACGGAGTATTTATATTCCCTTGTAAAGTTTGAGCTAAACCTGAAAATGTTCACCAGCAGGTCGTAACTTGCTTTAAACACGGGTAGAGTATCATATCGTGCCATTTAATTTTTTTTGTAGTTTGTAGATAAATTGTTGACATTCGAATGGGGTTTTTACTGCAAGGGGAAATTTTGCTATCTCTTCTTTAATCCAGCCTGTTATGTCCAAACTTGTATTTTCAGGTGCGTAATCTGGATGAGGCTCAGAAATAAAGTGTGATTTTCCTGTTAATGTTTCTTTCCACTCACTATAACTTTCCACAGCATTAAAGCCTGTAATTTTAATATTGTCTTTTTCAGGTGTAATTTCAAACTTTTCCGCACTGCACTTTTCTTTGATTGTTTTTAGGTACTGGTTGGGAAAGCCGAGGTAAACCATCGTTGCATTTATACCTTTAAAATGCTTTTTGGTGATTTCATAATGCTTAATGTAGCGTTGAAACAACATTGCTGATCTTTCCCACGCTTTCCAAAACAATCCGTCTTTTATCAGATAGCATGCATCTTTGTTGTTAAGCTAGAGCCGGTAAATATCAAAAATCTTCATATTTCAAAAAAATTTGCCGCTTCGCGGAAATAGTCAAATTGTAAAACGAACTTCGTTCGTCCCGTGAATACGGGATAGTCAAATGGTCTAATCCCGCAGGCAGCGCACCGAGAACCCGGAGTCCTTACCGTAGTTGCCGCGGCCCACGTCGCCGTTACTGCAGTGCATCCGCCTGCTCCAGGCGTGCGCGGACGAGTACTGCGTACACGACCACCAGTAGCCGTAGGAGCCCAGATTGTTGTACGTTCCACTATAGTAGTAGCCGCCCGGAAGCGAACCAAAGCCAAAATCGTTGGTACCGTAGTGGGTGCCATGCGCATCCCATCGTGGGTGCGCTGAAGTGCTGCAATCCCCGCCAAGCGGTGAGCTTACCTGCCGGCACGATTTAAGTTTGTTGCCCACATTGTCGCTGTTAATGTCAACGTAGTTGTTAATCAGATAATTGGTCAGTTGTGTCCATTCGGCATCGCTGGGTACATGCCAGCCATCGGGGCAAATGCCCTGAACCCCGCTGGGATTGCCTCCACTGCTACCTGCACCGTTCATCATTGTACTCCAGGTGTAAAGGCCGCCGTAAAGCTCACAGTAATCAGGATCATTGTTGTAGCAATAGCGGGTGATCTGATCTCCGTCTGCATCACGGGTCGTGTTCAGATTTGAGGCCATCCAGCATTGGTCGCCAATCTGTACGGTAAAATACACATTGCCATCGTAGTCCTCTACTGTTGGCATCCCGGGACAAGGATTATTAATCCCGGCTACATAAGCAACCAGCTTTAGTTTTGTTTCCGGGCTGTAACGGTTGGGGTGGTCAATGGTAGGATTCCACACCATGTGCCTGCTGCCGGGGCTCACTTCTGCAACATCACCGCTCAGGGAGCCAAAACTCACCGGGAAATAAGTATTCCCTGCATCAAAGCTCACCCGGATGTTCATAAAGTAATTGTCTTCAGTACCTGCAAGATCGTAGTAAACATCCACCAGCCCGCTGCCATCATCACGCTGTTCAACCTGTACGCTGGTGATTGAGCCGGTTTGGGAAAAAGTTGCCAAAGTGGCAATTGCAATTGCTGTAAAGAGTAAAAATGCTTTTTTCATATCTATCATATTTAATTGTGTTAAACGTACCTATATCTTGAATAAACGCCGGAGTTTTTCGAACGAACGCCGGGGTTTGTTGAATAAGCACAAAAGTCAGGTAGCCTTTGGTAGTGAAACGAGGCTGTGAAGATAGGAAAATGTTAGGGAAACAGAAAAATGTGGGCGTAATTTGGAAAGATTTTAAATAGCTCGGAAGGTATATTCACTTATCATTTTACTTTATCTCAACAATCCTTTTCAACGCATTGTTGAGATAATTGCACCGAAAGTACTACTCATTGCAGTACTTCTTCAACATCTGATCCAAATGCCTTTCAAAGTGGCACTGTTTCAATCGAAAACCTTGTCACGGTCAGTCTGGAATAGTTAATTATGAATGAAAATGAAATACCAAAGAAGTTTAGCCGCTGTCTATATTGCATCGGCTAATTGTAAAAAATATCCTTACATTTGTACTCGTTATTTCTATCGATCATGAAAAAGCTATTTACAATCATTGTTATATTCTTGATGGTTTTTCAGGCTATGGCTCAAACCCGCGAGGTGCCGTTTACTTTGGATGACCGCGATCGGATTATGCGAACCGAAGAACAGGTAAAATCTCTGCGTAATGAAATGAATGCAAAATTTGAGGCTGTAGAAACAAAATTTGAGGCTGTTGAAACAAAAATTGAGGCTGTTGATTCAAAATTTGAGCCTCTTTATTGGGCCTTTGGGATTTTGATTGCATTGATGTTATTTATTCTGGGGTACATTATATGGGATCGGCGCACAGCCCTTAACCCTATTCAACACAAAACACAATCAATCGAAGACCGAATGAATAAGCTGGAGAATGTGTATCGCGAACAAGCTAAAAAAGACCCGGCTTTTGCCGAAATTCTTAAAATAGCAGGCTTGCTTTAAGCTGCCGGGATTGTAAATCAACAACCCCATAAACTTTCTTTTCGTCCCTGATTTTTGCAAACTTAACCGGAGATCAAATTCCACCCCGTCATATTTCATAAAGCATTTCCGCTTCTTCCGGCAGACATGCGTAAAAAATTGCGGATGAATGTTAAACAGACAAATGATCAGGGAATCTGGGTTTAGCGAATTAACCATCGTCCGGCTTATGGAATGTCTGATCATTCAGCAAAAATTTTTCTCTCAGGAAGAAATTCAAATATTTCTTTTTACTAACCCATCATTACCTTTATCAATTCCTTAATCTTAGCAACTTTTATTGGGAAGTCAAATTCGTTCCCGATGTATTCCAAATAGCACTTCTTAAGCTTCTGGTCGGCATGGGTAAACCAGGTAAGGTTGATGATGATGGAGCGGCTGATGCGGAAGAAATGGGTTTTAGGGATTGCTTTTCCAATCTGCCCCAACTGAGAACTTACGATTTGTTTGTTTCCATTGGCGGGATGGATATTGGAATAATTGCGGTCGGCTTCAATGAAAATGATCTCATCAGGAGCATAAGCAACAAATCCACGGTGGTGAGCAAAAACAATTTTTTGGGGCGATCCGGTTTGTTGGATGCTAAATTGGGGTTTATTGCTGTACGCATCATTCAGGCATTTCAGCCGATAACGTTGTAGTGTTCCCCTGAGTTCTTCCCTGGAAATCGGTTTGAACAAATAATCATAAACTGGTGCTTTGATGGCATCAATGGCATATTCTGCAAATCCTGTTGTGAAAATAATGCAGGGGTTATCCGGATATTTTTTTAGTTCCTCCAAAAACTCAAATCCGGTCATCTTCGGCATTTCCACATCGAGGAAGATCAGGTTGGTTTGGTTTTCGAGCAGCCAGTCGAGGGCTTTGGCGGGGGAGGTAAATGTTTTTTGCACCCTGATTCCGGGGATATCAGCCAACAGATATTCCATATTTTCGATGGCAGTGGGTTCGTCGTCTATAACTATTGCTTCAATAATTTTCATGTGATTGATATCATGCTGGTTGAGGTGCTAAAATAGTAAGATTATTGTTATTTTTCTTATTGATTTAAAATAATTTAGAAATTTTGCATAAGTATTTTTCAACTCATTTTCTGCCAATTCCAAATTTGTCGGGAGGCAGAAAATGAGTTGAAAGATACTAAAAATGCACATCCTATCAAATATTATTCTTCGGATCAGAACTGATTTAATGGTGTTTGATAAATTATTTTTTTGGATAAATAGTAAACCATTTTGTGTAATTTTACGTTTTTGAAGAAATAAATAATAATTATGAGCACACTTGAGTTAAAAGCATACGAAATTTTTAAAAACAAGTTGGGTGAGAAAGAAGCTGAAACGTTGATTGAATATTTTGACTCAAAATCTGAAAAAAAAATTACTGAAAAAAAGGATTTGTTTGCTACAAAAGAAGATTTGGCAAACCTTAAAGCAGAAATCATTAAGTGGATGTTTATTTTTTGGATTGGTCAACTTGGTGCCTTGATCGCCATCATTAAACTTCTGGCATAATCCCACCATACTGCATAAAGCATAGCTCGAAAGATAAAACTCGCAGAGGCCGCAATGTTTTTATATGGCGTACTTTGCGAGAAGTATCTAATATAATGCAAAGATCGCAAACATAAAAACGTGCAGAGATAGCTGAGCTATTTCTTAGCGTGCTAAGCGTCTTCTTAGCGCACTTTGCGTGAAATAGTTGATTTGCTGGCTTCCTTTGAAATTTTAACTATCACCTCTGTTCCGGCTGGTTCTCCCTTTTCACCCATCAAATCGTTCACTTCATGTGATACCGATATTCCTGTAAGAGATTTAAAAATCCGGTAGTAATTCTTCATTGTTTCCAATCCTTGTCCGGTTCCGTCTGTACCGAGTTTTGCGGAAGCTTTTCTCCCGATACCATCATCCACTATGGAAATTACAAAACAATGATCTTCACTAAAAACATTGATTTTTATAATGCCTTTCCCGTCCCTGCTTTTAAGTCCGTGCTTGATGGCGTTTTCAACATGCGACTGGATAAGCATTTTCGGTAACTTCAGGGAGGATGGAACCTCATCTTGTATTTGAATTT